>JAPKCE010000012.1 GCA_028823075.1 Myxococcota bacterium | reverse complement strand
GTCGACGGAAACAAGTTGCACGGTGATCTGTTCTTCAATGTCGAAGCAGCCGCTTGATGCTAAGCAGGTGACGAAGCTTAGGCAGGCTAAAAAGTAGGGGTGGGTCATGGCTCAGGTCTCGCTCGTCTTTGGGCTCTCAACCTGCCATGAAGCGGAGGCTTGGGCAAAGGTACCTTGTGGCAACGAAAGGATGAGTTTTGGATAGGCGAACCTTTCTGCGTGCGGCCGGCTTAATGGGTCTCCTACCGGCGACCTCCGCCTGGGCTTTCGGGCGCACTAATCAACTCACCTTTGCCTTGCTCGATACCGCCGATGAGAGGTCGCGCCGGGTCGCGTGGAAGCGTTTGGGCCTAGAAGTCGAGGCGCGCACGTCCATTACGGTGGTCCCCCAACCTTTACTTGTCGACGGTGGCTCCGACGCCATTTTTAATTATCCTTTGTTGATCTGTAGCGGCAGCGGTGAACTGCCCGCATGGTCTGCGCAGCGCTGGGCTCGCCTCGCCCATTACCTGCGCAGTGGTGGCATGATCATTTTCGACCAAGCGCAAGAAGACGATGGGTTTTCAAAAGCCTGCTTGCAGCGATTGGCTCGCCAATTACCAAAAGGCGCGCAGCAACAACTCACCAAAGATCATGTCCTTTATCGAAGTTTCTACCTGCTCGAAACGCCCGTTGGGCGACATCTTTCAGCGCAGCAGCCGCAAGCCGCTCTAGTCGATGGCCGCATGGTTGCGCTGGCGCTCGAGGTTGACCTCGCTGGTTCCTTACTACGCGACGAGTTTGGCGCTTGGGCATATCCTTGCAATCCTGGCGGTGAAGCTCAGCGCGAGCAAGCCATTCGATTTGGCGTTAATTTGTTGATGTATGCGCTCTGCACCGATTACAAAGCCGACCAGGTGCATATTCCATTTTTGCTTAAGCGACGCCGGTAAGATGCAACTCCCTTGGCGCAGCAGCATCGTTTTCGAGCCTTTGGTTGTTCCTTGGGTTTTTGGCCTTTGTTTGCTTGCCTTAACCCTAACCGCCTTTTTGTTGTGGAAGGCCAGCGGTACCTTGGCGTCGCGCCGGCGCCGTATACTCTTCGGCTTTCGCTTGGTGGTGTTGCTCGGTGCGTTAGTGACCCTCGCCGGGCCCACATTACGCCATGAGCGCGTGCGTTCGATTCCGGGCACGGTGTTGCTGCTCGTCGATCGCAGCGCTTCGATGGACCTTGCAACTCGACGAGAGGCTTTACGTCGCGTCCTCGATCTGCAGCAGATCAAAAAACTAGAGGAGCGGTTTTCTTTGCTCCGCTTTGCTTTCTCTAGTGGCCTCGAGGCTTGGAATGACAACTCGCTCGCCGAAGCTCCAACGGGTGATAAAACAAATATAATCAATAGCCTAGAAGAGGCGGTCGCCGTTGTCGAAGGCTCCCCCATCGCAGGGATTGTGTTGATCACCGATGGTGTCGATAGCGACGCTAGGCTCGAAGCCAAAGCTCGGGCCAAAGCTTTAAAGGTACCGATTTTCGTGCTTGCTCCCCCTTCGGCAAGCAGTCGCGATCTGGCGCTTAGTGCGAGCGATGAGTCGCCGCTGGCCTTTGTGCGCAACACGCGCCTCATAAAGGTCAAACTCAGCGCTCGCGGGGTCTCCGGCATGGAGGTCATCGTAAAAATCGAAGCTCCTGGAACAGCCGAGCGTTTACAGCGCGTCAAGGTGCAAGGCGACGCTGCCGAAATCGAGCTCGAGATTCCCTTTAAGCCCATGCGAGTTGGTCGCCAGGTTCTGCGAGTTTCCACCCCGTTGGTCGCCCAAGAAGAAGATGAAACCAATAATGTTTTACTGCTGCCCATGGATGTTGTGCGCGATCGTTTGCGGGTTTTGCTGGTCGCCGGTGCCCCCACCTGGGATGTTCGCTTTTTACGGCGTTTATTAAAGGAAGACCCGGGCGTTGATTTGGTAAGTTTCTTTATCCTGCGCACGCCCGAAGACAGCAATCAGATTCCCGAAGAAGAACTCAGTTTGATCCCTTTTCCTGAACGCGAACTGTTTGAAGAGCAGCTGCATACCTTTGATGTGGTGCTTTTCGTTGACTTCAACTTTGCGCCTTACAGTGTCGGGCGTTATCTCGGGCGAATTCGCCGTTTTGTCGAACAGGACGGCGGCGGGTTTGCTATGATCGGCGGTATGCGCAGCTTTTTTGAAGGCCAGTATCAAGGGACTGATATAGCTCGATTGCTACCGGTAGCGATCACTGAGCAGGCGGCCGACTTACGCCCGTTCATGCCTAAAGTTTTGGCGCCAAACCATCCGATCATGGCCTTGGGTTTGGATTCCGGCTCCGAGGATGTTTTGGCGGCGATGCCCTTGCTGCACGGGCGCAACCGTCTGGGCGAAGCCAAGCCCGGAGCGTCGGTGATTATGGTGCACCCCGAGCATACCGAAGCTTCTCCAGCGCCCATCATGGTGGCGGCGCCGGTGGGCCGCGGCCGCGCCTTGGCCTTGGCCGTTGATAGCCTCTGGCGCTGGCAACTCAGCGCTGCGGCAAAAGGGCAAAAAGCCAGGCCTTATTACCGGATTTGGCATAATATGCTTCGCTGGTTATCGGGTGACCCGGCCTTCAGCCGACTCTCCTGGGAGGAGCTGCCCAGCGATCTCGAGAAGGGGCGTCGTTTACAGTTTTCGCTGCGCTTACGCGGCCATGACTGGAAACCCCTCGCTGACGCAAACCTGCATCTCACCCTAAAAAATCCCGATCATAAACACCGTAAGGTTAAGGGGACCACCGATAAGGAAGGTCGCTTCGCCGTCGACCTCGACCCCCTGGAAAGCGGGCCTTGGAACTTGGAGGCGTCGGCCCTGCTCGGCGGTCAAGAGCTGGCGCGATCCGAAGCGGTGATCATCGCCGGACAGGCTAGCGCCGAACGCCGTTTGGTCGGGCCTAACGCGACTTTGATTAAGGAGCTCGCGCAGGCCAGCGGTGGGGTTGCCTACGATTGGAATGAGCGTAAGCTTAGCGACTTGCCTTTTGACGAGACCCAACGCGGCGAACGCATCGAAGCGATCCGCAGCGAGCCTTTGTGGAACCATCCACTATGGCTGCTATTTTTCCTGATTCCCGGCTTGTTAGCCATCGCTCTGAGGCGTCGCTGGCAACTGGCTTAGCGGTTTAGTAAATGACCAACATCTCGTGGTATTTGGGTAAAGGCCAGAGCCGGTCTTCTACCAACAGTTCGGCTTCATCGACACCTTCTCGCAAGGTAGCCTGACGGTCGAGAACTTCGGCTTTAAAGACAACCAAGGCATCGGCAGCATGTTCGATGCTTTCGGCTTTAACCATGCCGGCTTCCATCGCCTCACAGTCGTTGTTAATGCGGTTATATAAAGCCGCAAGTCTTTCGAGTAGTTGGCTTTGAGCGCGCAGTGCCGTGACGTCTAAGCCGGCCGCCTTTGAGGACATAATCGTATCACCAACGCGTCGCTGGAACGCCAGAATAGCGGGCAAGTAAAGGGTGCGCACCATATGCGAACTGCAACGGCCCTCGATGGTCAGGTGCGTGTTGTACTTTTCACAGGCGACCTCGTGACGAGCTTGCAACTCGCGCCGGCTAAGAACTTTATACTTGGCAAAGACCGCAAAGGCCTCATCGCTGATCCATGCCGGCAACGCGTCTGGGGTGCCGCGCAGGTTCGGCAAGCCTCGAGCTTCGGCTTCTTTGAGCCAATCATCGGAATAACCATCGCCTTTAAAGATGACCTTTTGGTGAGCATACAGAGTTTCGCGGATGGTCTCAAAGATAGCTTCGTTGCGTTCCAAGCCGCCGGCGACTTTGGCTTGAAGCGTTTCGTTCATCTCGTTCAAGGCGTTCGCGACGACGGTGCAGAGCACAGTGTTGACCACAGCGACGCTTTGGCTTGAGCCGGCAGCGCGAAATTCGAATTTATTACCGGTAAAAGCGAAGGGCGATGTGCGGTTCCGGTCGGTGGGGTCTTTGGTGAGAGGCGGTAGGGCCTCAACGCCGAGATGCATCAAACCGCCATCGTTTTCGTTGAGCGAGTTACCGGTGACGATCGCTTCGACCACCGCCGTAAGTTGGTCCCCGAGGTATGCCGAGATGATGGCCGGAGGCGCCTCGTTGGCGCCGAGGCGATGGTCGTTACCCGAATGGGCGATGGAGGCGCGCAGCAAGGGCGCATGCGTATCGACGGCTGCGACGACGGCCGCCAGATGGTACAGAAAGCTGATGTTGTCTTGCGGCGTCGAGCCCGGGTTGAGTAGGTTGCCGCGCAGTTTACAAGACATCGACCAGTTCACATGCTTGCCGCTGCCGTTGACTCCTGCATAGGGTTTTTCGTGCAGCAAACAGGCAAAACCGTGGCGATCAGCGACGTTGCGCATCACCTCCATGGTCAACATGTTATGATCGACGGCGACGTTGCAGCTTTCAAAAATTGGCGCCAACTCAAACTGGCTTGGAGCCACCTCGTTGTGGCGCGTTTTGGACGGCACACCCAAACGCCAAAGCTCGCGGTCGAGTTCTTCCATAAAGCCCATCACGCGTTTGCGAATGGCGCCGAAATAATGATCGTCGAGCTCTTGGCCCTTCAGTGGCGGCGCGCCAAAGAGGGTGCGTCCGGCGTTTGCTAGGTCGGGCCGTTGAACGTAGAACTGCTTGTCGAGAAGGAAGTATTCTTGCTCGCAACCGACGGTGGTGCTGATGCGCTTAACGCTGTCGTAGCCCAGCAGGTGAGCGGCGCTGACAGCGTGACGTTGTAAGGCTTCACCGGCGCGCATTAGCGGCGTTTTCTCGTCTAAGGCTTCGCCCGTATACGAGCAAAACGCTGTGGGGATACAAAGCGTGCAGCCGCTGGTGTCTCGGCGTAAGAAGGCAGGGCTCGACGGGTCCCAGGCGGTGTAACCGCGCGCCTCAAAGGTTTGACGAATACCGCCCGAGGGGAAACTCGAGGCGTCCGGCTCACCTTGAACCAACTGACTGCCGTCGAATTGGATGATGGCTTGACCGTCCGAGACTTCGAGAAAGGAGTCGTGTTTCTCAGCGGTGCAGCCGGTCATCGGCTGGAACCAGTGGGTGTAATGGGTGGCACCGCGCTCTTGTGCCCAGGAGCGCATGGCGTTGGCGACTGAATCGGCGGTGTTTTCGTTGAGTGCAACGCCTTCATCGATGGTGCGACGTAGGTCGCTATAGGCTTCGCTGGGAAGCAGCCGTTTCATCACCGAATCGGTAAACACATCTTTGGCAAACTCTTGGACGAGTTCCCAATTTTTGCTGGTGTTGCTCGGGGTGATTGGACGATCCGAGATGAGGCGAATAGACGCTTGACGGTGGCTACGGGTCATGGCGGAAGGCTCCGTTGGTGTTGCCGATGGCAAAGCCATGCGGTCCAAATAAGGATTGTGCAAGGGCATGCTGCTGTGCCCATTCTAGCGGCGGCAATGTGAGCATGAGGTAGGCACTGCTAAAAGACTGAATGATCGCTCATTCATTCGCTCTGCTTGTGCGAAATTTATCAGCGTGGAAAAGCTAGAGCAGCAAGGGTCGAAAAGAACCTGGTCTTGAAAGCGAGCGTATGCCCGAACTGCCCGAAGTCGAAACCTGTCGCCGAGCGCTTGAACCTCTGCTGGTCGGACGTCGTATCGGCCAATATTCGGCCAGCGACAAAGCTTTAAGACTGCGTGAGAGTGCAGAGTCGATGGCCAAACTGGCCGGCTCGACCGTGCTTGCGGTGAGACGCCGCTCAAAATATCTGCTCATCGATTGCGACGAACAGCAGGTCATCGTTCACTTGGGTATGACCGGTCAGCTTTTTATGAGCGAGCATTCGCCGGCCTGGCTCAAGCACGAACATTGGCGGCTGCAGCTTGACCAAGGATGCCTGCGTTATCGAGACCCACGGCGTTTTGGCATGTTGCTTCGGGTTGGTCGCGATGATTTGGCGGGCCATCGACTGCTCAAGCATCTCGGTCCAGAGCCGCTGGAAGATTGGCAAGCCAATGACTTTATTCGCCTTTGCAAATCCAGCAACAAGCCGATTAAACATCTGATTATGGATGCAAAAACAGTCTGCGGTGTGGGTAATATCTACGCCGCAGAGGCGCTTTTTAGGGCTCGAGTTCACCCGCTGCGGCGAGCGCGCTTGATCAGTGCCAAGCGCTTGACCCTGCTTCACCATACCATCATCGAGGTGCTCAGTCGGGCCGTGGAGTCGGGCGGCAGCACGGTGAAAGACTTTGTCTCATCCGATGGAGCACCGGGATATTTTGCCCAGCAGTTGCAGGTTTATGGGCGCGCTGGGCAAGCCTGCGTTAATTGCGAGACCGCGCTAAAATCCTTGGTCAGCGCGGGGCGTCGAACCGTGTTTTGCGGCAGCTGTCAGCGTTAGTCCTGGTAGGGTAGGCGCCGCCGGCGCCGTCTCAAAAATAGCCCAACCAAACCGAGCAAACCGAGGAGTCCAACGCCGCCGCCGCTAGCGCAGGAGCAGCCCTGGCCCGGGTCAACGGGATCGACGGTCGGAGGAGCTTCACCGCGAATGCAGACCTTGGTTCCAGCAGCGATTTCACGGCAGGTGAGCTGGAAACCCTCCGGGCAGTCGCGCACACTGTCGCAGGTGTTGGTGCAGTAAGGCTCGGGGTCATCAATGACACAGCGCTGCCCGCCGGTGCAGTCATCATTGTTTTGGCAGTCCCCCGGAGGACCGGCGTCCGGCGGAGCTGGGCCGGCGTCAGGTTGCACGGGGCCGAGATCAGACCAAGCGTTGATGCTGTACATGGCCACCGCAAAGCCATCGGCGCTGCGCACTTCAAAAGCGTAAACGCCGGCGCTCAACTCATCGGTCGCCGCCAAGCCCTCATCGTCGAAGGTAAGTTCGCTGGCCATGCGGCTTCCGGCGTCGCCAGGTTGCGACGGACCATCGACCAAGGTGACGCTCAAAGCGCCCATTACTGAACCCAAGCGCAAGTTGATGCGATCATCTTGAGTCAGGTTGAATTTCATGACGTCGATATCGCTGGCCAGGTGTAGGTTGTGAGCTTGGGCGCGGTTAAGCGCTTCGGCGTCGTTGAGGGTGCCGGCACTCGCCCAGTCGTTGTCCACTTCATAGGCGTCGGCTTCGCCGCCGATAAAGCCACCCGGCGCCATGACTAAGCGCAGGCAGTTGTTGTCTTCATCAGTCTCTTCAATATTGTTATCGGGGTCGACGCAGGCAAGTACCAACTGCGGCTCGTCGCCCATTTGCAGCATTCCCGGAAGGGTACGACAGCGCGCCGTGCGCACCATGCGACCATCGAGGCTTTGGATTTGGCAGCTATGCACGGTTTGCCCGTCGACGCGCACATCGACCGTGGTTGCAGCCGTGCTCGCATCGCCCGAATAAAACACCTCCATGCGGAGGGTGATCATCTCACCCGAAAGTGGCGATGCCGGGTTAAGTTGAGCGTTTTGCAAGCGAAGGTCATTTCGCTCGGCCGCAGGCTCACCAACGGTTAAATCGATGGTGGCGCAGTTGTTTGCCTGTGCCTCTTCGCTTTCGCCCAGGACGCCATCGGGGTCGATGCAGGCGGTGAGTTGGTAATTGCCCTCGCTCAAACCGGGCATTTCGACATCGCGACAGCGCATGGTATTGCCGGGTTCAGCTGGAGGTAGGACGCAGCGCGTGACCTCTTCATCGTCGATTTTTAGCGCCACGGTTGTGGCCGATGAGATGAGGTTGCCGTCGTTGGCCGCGAAGACGGTCAATTCGTAGGCGGTATCCGGAGCCGGTAAGTCAGGGTCGCTGGTTAAGTTGACCAAGCGAATGTCGCGCAGCACGTCGCCGTCGACCGGTGTGTGAGTTGCTGTAATCGTATAGCCGTCGACCGGAGCGTTACCGCGGCCGGTGATCTCGACCATGAAGACTCCGCGGTCGGCCGGGCCGTAAGTCAATTCGACGTTACCGACGGCCATCGAGCGCGCCAGCGTTTCGCCGCCGGGAGCGGTGAGTCTGCCGTCGACATCTCCGCCCGAGCCGTCACCCAAGCTGGTTGTGACCGACAAACTGCCTGGCTCGAGCATGGAGATGCGTACCCAGTCCGTGTCGTCAGCGACGTGCAGGCTATGCACTTGAGCTTCGTCCAGCAATAAGTCGCCGGCTTCTTCGCGACTGTTGTCCACTTCGTATTCATCGAGCGCATAGAGATGCAGGCTGAGTTGGCGACAGTTGTTGTTCTCATCGCGCTCTTCCATAGCGTTGTTCGGGTCGACGCAGAGACGCAGCACAGCGTCTCCCGCAGGCGCGCCGCCTGGAACGATGATCGCGCAAGGCGTTGAGCCATCGCTAGCGAGCTCGGCGATACTGCATTCGCCAGCTGCTTCTCCGTTGATGGTTAGGGCTGCGGTGCTGCCTTGGCTGACGCCGGCGTTGGCCGCGTTGCTGATGGTTGAGCTGAGGGTAAACATTTGACCAGCTAACAGTACCACGGGGTCTAAACCCAACACGCCTGGGCTGAGGTCGGGCGGGCGAGCGGCTAAATCGATGAGACGCAAGGTGATGCGGTAGCGATCGACGGCGCCGTTGCCGCCTCGGTTGACGCGCAGATAATAAGTGCCGGGTTGAAGTTCGCGAACGACGCGCGAGAAGCTGCCCTCGCCGCCATCATCGTTGCTGGTAATATCTTGTCCGTTGTCGCCGATCAGAGCGACGCGAGTATCGAAGTTATCACCTTCTTGAACTGCACTGGTATGGATCTGTGCTTCGCTTGGACGGTTCACCACGAAGAACATATAATCGAGGTCGGCGTCGTTATGGAGGCTGTGATCTTGAGAATCACCGGCGCGCATTAAGGTGGCGCTAAGGCGGTCGTTATCCGGTTCGTAAGCGTCAACGTCTTCGACGGTGAATTGCATCTCGTAACAGTTGTTGTCCTCATTAATTTCGACTTGGTCGTCGCCGAAGTCGGCGCAGATAGAGATTGTATGCGCGCCACCTGCGAATTGAAGGCCGTTGATCTGACAAGCACCGATGCCGTTAGCGCCGATGGGGCCCACCGAGCAGGGGATGCCGATGGGTTGGCCGTTTTCTGTGATGTGCACCTGCGTTGTCTCGGTGACGGGATCGGCAACGGCGTTGCGCACGATAACCAGGGCTTGTGCAGTGCGGCCCTCTACCGGGGGGTTCGGATTGAGAACGACTTGCTGAATTTGCAGATCGGGACCATTAAAAATATTACTCTCTGCGCAGTTGTTGTCTTCGTTGCGTTCACCCCAGGCTTCGCCAGCATCGGCACAGAAGCGCACCAAAAGACGACCGGCGGGCGGCGCCTGTAGGTTGTTAAGCTCGCAATCATGATGGGCTTCGGCAGCTAATGCTGGGACTTCGCATTCACCCCATGCTTGATCGCCCAGACTGATGCGCGCAACGCTCGCTGGGGTGTCGGGTGCAAAGCGGTTGCGGATGCGTACGGTCGCCGAAAAGGTATCGTTGAGGCCGGGGTTGACCGGGTTCAAAACCAGGTTTTCGGCGATGAGGTCGGAGCCGATGGCGATGGCTCGTTCTGCGCAGTTGTTGTCTTCGGCGGCCTCTTCAACGACGGCTCCCGTATCGGCGCAGATACGCACCACGGTGATGCCGGAGGGCAGCCCGGCGAGTTCGGTAAAGTTACAGATATGGCTGCCGCCGTTAGCGATGATGGGAACGTCGCAGGTGCCGGATTCGACGCCGTTTAGAGTCAGTGTGGTGGTGGTCGCTGGCAGGTCGCCAGCAAGCGCATTACGAAGAGTTGCTGAGGTAGCCCAGGCCTGTCCGACCACGGGGGGATTAGGTGTGACGGTCATCGACTGGGCGACTAGGTCGAGCCCGACAGTGGCTTGAATCGCGGCGCAGTTGTTGGTTTCGTCGAGTTCTTGGACAAGTTCGCTGGCGTCGCTGCAGACCCGTAGATTATGATAGCCGATCTCTAACGCTGCAAGGTCCGCAAACACCACTTGTGTGTTTCCGTTGGCGGCGATGATTGGCGTTTGATGCTCGGCGATCATCTGTTCGCCGTTATACAGTCGAGTGACGGTTGCCGGAGAGGGGTCGACGCCGTTGGTGACCGTGACGCTAGCGCCCCAAACCTGACCGGGTGCCGGCTGCGGATTGAGCGCAAAGGTCCTGACGCTCATATCCGGGCCTCCGCTGAGCGTTAGATGTATACGGTAATGCCCTGTTCGTGGCCCGCCGAAACCATCGTACCCACGAAGTTTTACGTAATAAGTCCCGGGAGGCGAGTTTGGACGCTGAAAGCCGCTGTACAAGCCGTCAGCGTTGCCGCCTCGGTCGTCGTTTTCAGCGATTTGAATTTGGTCAGCACCATAAAGATGCATGACGGTGTCAAGGGTTGGCGACCCCGGGAGCGCCGACGACCAGACATCGATGGTGCTGGTACCGTTGGTGGTGAAGACATAGAAATCGTCGTCGTTCGCGGCGATCTCTCCGCTGAGGACATCCCCGGGAGCTAGGGCGTTCGCTTCGGCGAAGCTGTTGTTCGGCTCTTGTTCTTGGGCTTGTGCGGGCAGCGCCAAACCGAGACAAACCATCGCAACTAATCGCTTCATCATAACCCCTTAGAACAGCGCTTATTATGTCCGGGTATCTACCTGGGCAAAGGCCCTCGCGCAACGCGCAAAAGGCTCTTTATCCCTCGAGCGAGCTAATCACCAAGTCGCGAACCTGATTGCGGAGTTGCCCATAATTTTTGGCGCTCACCCCCTCGCTGGAGACTGGCTCTAGAAACTCGACGATCATGGTACCCGAACGCGGCAGGATGCTCTGAGCCGGCCAGGCAGAGCGCGCGTTGTGGATCACCGTCGGAACGATAGGTACCTGAGCATCAATTGCTAGGCGAAAAGCGCCTGTTTTCCAGGGTAAACTCTCACCGCTAGTCGAGCGGGTTCCCTCCGGGAAAAGCAGTACCCAAGCCCCTTTTCGTAATTCATTGGCGGCGGCTTCAAGGGCACGGCCTCCCGACTTACTGCGTCCGCGTTTGACGAAGATATGGCGCGTCGCCCACATGCCGATGCTGATAAAGAATACCCACTTGAGTTCCGATTTGGCCAGGAAGCGAGCCGGTGTTGCGGCGCCACCCATGATGGCCAAAATATCGGCGTTGGAGCGGTGGTTGGCGGCGATAACGCAGCCGTTTGCCGGCAGATTGTGGCGCCCGAGAACTTCGACTCGGATACCGGCGACGGCCAGCGTTCCCGAGGCCCAAAGGCGTTCGACCAAGTGCTGGGCCCGGTTGCGCCGACCGCCAAAGAGCAGCAGTGGAACGACGAGGGCGCTGGCGATGAGCCCGCCCAAAACAAGGAAAACCACTGCAGCGCTACCGCGTAAACGGCTGCTCAAAGTATGGGCTGGGATGCTAGCGTCAGGCTGCATACTGGGCTGCTGCCAAAGCCGGCTCTAGTCGAACTTACCCTCGCGCCCGAAATACGGAGCGCGATGGGGGTCTTCGCCGCGCAGGTGCTGCAGAAGATATTGGCGCATGCGCCTCTCGTCACCTGGCGCAAAGCGGGTAAAGGTACCCCCGACAACAAAGCTTCGGTCTTCATCGCGGCGCACCCAAATCACTTCGCCTTTGATCTTCAGGAGGTCGACCTCACGGCCGCGGGGGATATAGATCAGCACGTGGATCGCTTGTCCCGGCACCAATTCGCCTTCGGATGAGAACATCACGCCCTTGGCGCTGATGTTGCGCGCTCGGGTATGCAAACTGCCTGTATCGGTCTCGACTTCGAGGCGAAGGTCGACCGGTACTCGCGCAAAGCGCTTGCGCATTTTACTTCGTTTTTTCTGCAGATTCGCCATGTTCTTACCACCTAAGGGTGCGTGTGATAAAGGGCCCGCGAGCCGTTGGCAAGTTAGCGGCTAGCGATGGCCTTTTTGATGGTTCAAACGCGCTCGGCGATGAGCTCGGCCACATCCTTCACTTGCAAGCCTTCGTCGAGGCCGAGCTCGCGTGTGCCATCGCCGATCATGGTCATGCAGAAGGGGCAGGCGACAGCGACGGTATCGGCGCCGGTCGCAGCGGCTTCCCGAGTACGTTCTTGGTTAATCCGGCTGCCGGTATCTTCTTCCATCCACATGCGACCACCACCTGCGCCGCAGCATAAACCGCGATCCTTATTGCGCTCCATCTCGACCAGATCAGCGCCCGCCGCTTCGAGCAAGCTGCGTGGGCTTTCTGTTATCCCGTTGTAGCGCGACAGGTAACAGGAGTCGTGGTAGGTTATGGTGCCGCCTTTTTTGCCGTCGAGTTCGAGTTTTCCGTCAGTTAGCAGCTTGCTCAAGAAGTCAGTGTGGTGATGCACCTCTAAAGCCAGTTCCGGATCGACGCCCGGATAGTCGTGTTTGAAGGTGTTGAGACAATGCGGACAGGTTGTGACGACCTTTTTTACGCCGTAGGTCTTAAAGGTTTCGATCAGCGTACCGGCCATCGAGACGAACAGATATTCGTTACCAAGCCGTCTCGCTGTTTCGCCGTTACAGCTCTCGCCCTTACCCAAGACCGCAAAATTGACTTCGGCGAGACGCAGAAGTTTGATCATGGCGAGCGTTACCTTTTTGGCGCGATCGTCGAAGCTACCGGCGCAGCCTACATAGTATAAGAATTCAAAATCGGGATTCGACTCGACAGTGGGAATATCCATCCCATCGGCCCAGTCGAAACGTGTGTTGGCGCCAAGACCCCAGGGGTTGGCGTTGGTCTCCAAACCGCGAAAGACCGTTTCGAGTTCGGTAGGATAATTGCCTTCCGTCATGACTAAATGGCGCCGCATATCGATGATTTTCGGGACGTGGCGAATACCGACGGGACATTCTTGCATGCAAGCGCCGCAGCTCGTGCAGTCCCATAACTCATCGAAGTGAATCGAACCTTCAGAGTCGGCGCCGCCGATGAGGTCGACGGTGCAGTTCGGTGCTCCTTGCCGGCCGTTTTCCGCCCATTCGAGAAGGTTAACTTCGTTGGCGTAGAGGTTTTCTTTTATGTCGTGGATGATTTTTTGAGGGTCGAGGGGTTTGCCTGTGGTGGTGGCCGGGCAGACCACCGAACAGCGGTCGCATTCGGCGCAAGCGAAGGTGTCGAGTAGATCCGATGCGGCGAACAAATCGATTCGCCCAACGCCGAACTCTTCGCTGGTTTCGAAGTCGACCGTTTTCAGCACTTTTCCTTCACCGCGGGGACGCAAGAAATAATTGGGTACAGCGCCGAGCAGGTGCATATGTTTGGAGAAGGGCAGGTAATTCATAAAGCCCATGATGGTGACGAAATGCCCCCACCAGAAGAAAGAATAGCTGGCCTGGGCAAATTCAGGGCTCATGCTGCTGGCGATGAGACGGGTGAAGGGGCGGCCCCAGGTCCAATGTCCATCAGTGGCTGCGAAGACGCCATGTTGCATCACCACTTCGGCGGCTTGTGTACCGGCCAGGGTGATCATGAGCATGGCGATAAAACCGATGATTAATTCGGCGTCGACCGAACGTTTTTTGAGCCGCGGCAAAAAGGAGCGTAAAAACCAGCGCCGGAAAATAGCGATAACGCAGGCCAGGCCCACGCCATAAATCGCCAGCTCTTGACTGATCCAATAAACTTTCATGAGCCAGGACTCGGCCGGGTTGCCGAGCAGCCAGGCGTAGCTGAAGCCATGACCTTCCGCGTCAAAGATAACGCCGGATAAAACGAACTCTACGAGGCCGACTTGAATCAGCAAGAAGCCGTAGAAAAACGCCATATGAAGAATACCGGCGCCGGGGTGCCGCAGCAATTTTGCCTGGCCCATGACATTGATCAGCACATCTTCGATGCGGCTCGCCAGATGCGCTAAACTAAAGTCGTCCAGCCCCATGCGAATCATGCGGATCAAGCGCCAGCAGTTGCGCGCAAAAAATGCCAGTGACAGCGTGAGGACAGTGACGACGGCGATTGAATGCATGATGCTTCCTCTTTCGGTTGCCCTCGGCGGCTCTTGGGGCGCTTAGGCGGTCGGTTTGAGCCCTTGGCTCGCAACCTTTTGAGCGAGTTCGGGGCAGGCGTCAAAGAGATCAGCAACCAAACCGTAGTCGGCGACGCCAAAGATCGGCGCGTCGGCATCTTTGTTAATGGCGACGATGGTTTTGGAGCCTTTCATGCCTGCTATATGCTGGATGGCACCTGAAATACCGATAGCGAAATACAGATTAGGCGCTACGACCTTGCCCGTCTGACCAACTTGCAGATCGTTGGGAACCCAGCCCGCATCACAAGCAGCGCGCGAGGCGCCCATACCGGCGGCGAGTGCATCGGCGAGTTCTTCGATGGGTGCGAAGTCACCCTTGGTTCCGCGGCCGCCCGAGACGACCACCGAAGCTTCACTTAGGTCCGGCCGGGCGCTGCTGGTAACCTGGCGCTCAACAAAGCGTAGTTTCGAGGGGGGAGCTTGGAAGCTGATGCTTTGCGGCGAGGCCTCGCTGGTCTGTGCGGGGTCAAAACCTGTAGCGCGCACGGAGATGACCAAGCGCCCCTCGCCTTTGACGGTGGCGATGGTGCTGCCGGCCCAAAGAGCGCGGGTGAACGTATCAGCGCTCTCGACGCTAAGAATTTCACTGACCATTCCGCATCCGAGTGCTTCAGCGAGACGCGGTAGGAAGCCTTTTCCGATGGTGCTGGCGGCTCCGACGATAGCGTCGGCAGGGATGGCGGCCAGAGCGCTTAGCGCAGCTGCTGTATAGGTTTCGGATAGTCCGTCGGCCAAGCTTTCGTCGCTGATGCTATGAACGGTTGCACCTTCGAGTCCGGCATGAGCCGCGCTTTGGGTGTCGGCACCGAGACAGCAGATATGTAAGGGCACCCCCCGCGCCTCGGCGAGTTGTGAGGCAGCGCTCAATGCCGCTCGATTGGGGCTCGAGAGGTTTTCGCCGCTGACATCGAGCAAGGCGAGTACCGCCGAGCCGCCGGCTGGGAGTTCGGCTTTTGTCGCGGTTGGCGTTTCAACCTGAGGTTCTTGCTCAGTTTGAGGCTCGTTTTCCGGCTCGGCTTGCAACTCGGTAGCACTCGTCGGCTTTTCGGTCTGCCCTTCCGGCACCACCGTCGGCTCGCTGGATGCCATCGCATCGCTGGCCGCCGCCTGCGCCTCTTTTGGGCTCATGATCAAGGTTAGGGCTTCTTTTGCTTTGGGCTCTGCTTTTGGCGTTTCAACTTGGCGAACCGGAGGCTCGGCCTTGGCTTCGCTAGGCTCGGGGGTTGCAGTTTCACTGCCTGAGCGGCTCATGAAAAATGCCAAAGCAGCAACAACGACGACACCGATTACTATAGAGATCATGACTTACTTTCCGCCGCTTGGTGCAGCGATCAAAGACAAATAATTTAGCTGAGGACTTTCGCTTCGTCGCGCAGTTTGGCGATCAGTTCATCCACATCGGCGACGAACTGCCCGGCTTGACGTTTCGGCGGGGCAGCGAGCGAAAGCACGCTGATCGGCCCGGTTTCGACGCCACCAAGATCGCTGTCGCTAATAATCTCATAAGGCTTTTTCTTGGCCTTCATGATGTCCGGAAGCTTGGCAAGCCTTGGCTCGTTTAGTCGTAAATCGGCGCTAATAATGCCCGGAAGATCAAAGGCGACGGTCTCTGTGCCGCCATCGACCTCGCGGCCTACCGTAGCCGTATTACCGTCGATTTTGACCTCGAAAGCGTAGGTGGCGTCGGGCCAGCCCAGGCGTTGTGCTAGGCGTTGCGGAACCTGGCCGGAGTCGCCGTCGATGCTTTGCTTACCCATGAGCACCAGGTCGGGACTTTCCTTGCCGACAACGGCGGCAAGCAAGGGGGTGACCACCTCGGGGCAAAGCGCCCGCTCGGTGTTCACTTGGATGGCTCGGTGAGCGCCCATCGCCAA
>JAPKCE010000327.1 GCA_028823075.1 Myxococcota bacterium | reverse complement strand
ACTGCCTCTGCCGCAGCTTTCAGCTTTTGTAGCACCTTGGCGCTGATCTCTTCGGCAGCCCATTGCTTTCCGGCGGCGTCGAAGCGAATGCTGTCGTTGTCGCCGGCAACTACATTGTAGCTCACGTGATCCTTGATGGCCAGCACCTCATCGAAGCGCTTGCCAATGAAGCGTTTGACGCTGCTAAACGTGTTGGTAGGGTTAGTGACTGCCTGACGGCGCGCCACTTGGCCGACCAAAGTTTTTCCTTCTTTGTCGAAGGCGACGACCGACGGTGTCGTGCGAGAGCCTTCCTGGTTGACCAGAACCTCGGGTTCGTTACCCGAAAGTACGGAGACCACAGAGTTTGTGGTTCCTAAATCAATGCCGACAATTTTTCCCATTTCCGACTTCCTCATAAATCGCCTGCTCGTAGGCTAAGCTGTTGTTGTAAAACTAAAGGCAGCACCCTTGGGGGATATGCGAAGGCAACCTAAGCATGCAAAACACGTTGTCAAGGGCTTGATGAAGGCCCAAGGGTGCGCCTGGCTCGGCTCGACCGAGATGAGGAGATGCCTTTGGAAGGTGCCATCAACGGCTTGAGAGCGAACGCTACTCTCAGCGAATTATCGGAAGCGGGGTTGCTTGCTCTGGCCGATAAGATGAAGCGCCTACAGGTTGGTCGCGGTAGCGTGATCTTCTCCTACCAGGACGACGGCGACGCTCTGTACCTGCTGGTTGAGGGGCGGGTGAAAGTACACCTGCACGACGCCGATGGCCGTGAACTCATCCTCGCAGACTTAGGCACCGGCGCTATCTTTGGTGAGATGGCCTTGCTCGATGATTGCCCTCGCTCGGCCACCGTTACCGCTTCCGAAAACTGCCTCTTGGCCACGCTAAGCCGTCTCGCTATGATGGAGGTCATTCAAGAACATCCTGAAGTGGCAATGGCTTTGTTGCAGATGCTCAGCCGACGCCTGCGCGAAGCCGATCAGGTTATCTTTGATCTGGCCTTACGCGATGTGGTGGAGCGCCTTGCGCGCCTGTTACTCTCCAATGCTAAGCCACATGCCACCGATGGCGAATGGCTAAGCGTCGAGGGCCTTCCCTCGCAGAGTGAGATCGCAGCTCGGATTGGCGCCAGCCGCGAGACGATCTCACGTACTTTTGCACATTTTCGCCGCACGGGGCTGCTTCATTCTGAAGACAAAGCCACCGTGCTCACGGGCGCATTCATCGATCGATTCGATCACCTGATCGGGAGCTAAACTCATGGCCGGTTTTGACGACAACGGATTTCCACGAATTATTAAAAGCCAAGGCAACCGCGGCGGAGGAACGGGGGGGCCAAGAGCTCCCGAGTTGCCCGAGATCGACCCCGAACAGGCTGGTAAGATGGCCTTGCTTGGCGTCATCGCTGCGCTTCTTCTATGGGGCGCCTGGAGTTCGTACTTTCAGGTCGCCACCGACGAAGAGGCGGTTGTCCTGCGCTTCGGCCGCTTCCTCAGCACCGAAGGCCCGGGTCCCCACCTAAAGATCCCGTTCGGTGTGGACGAAGTCTATCTGGTGCCGAGTAAGCGCCAGATGAAGATGGAGTTTGGCTTTCGCACCACCAAAGCACAGCAGCGTAGTGCTTACCGCCGCGGCAACACGGGTAAATCAGAATCGATTATGCTCACGGGCGACTTAAACGTGGTCGATCTCCAATGGGTGGTTCAATACTCCATTCGCGACCCCAAGGCCTATTTGTTTCACGCCCGAGAGATCGACTTGGTCATCCGTGACCTGAGCGAAGCCCTATTGCGTTTGGTGGTGGGTGATGTCGGCGTAAACTACGTGCTCACCGCCGGCCGACAGGCGATCGTAGGCCAAGTTAAAGGGCAACTGTCAAAGGCGGTTGTGCTCTACGACCTAGGCATCGCCATCGATCAGGTAATCATTCAGGATGTGAACCCGCCGGAAGCTGTGAAGCAGAGCTTTAACGAGGTCAACGAAGCGCAGCAGGAACGTGAAGAGGCGATCAACATGGCGAAAAAAGCTTATAACAACGCGGTGCCGCGAGCGCGTGGCTCAGCGCAGCAGATGATCAGCCAGGCCGAAGGTTACGCCTTGGAGCGCATCAACAAGTCTCAAGGTGATGTGGCTAACTTTGTCGCCATGCAGAGCGCTTACTCGAAAAGCCGCTCCGTAACTCGCGCCCGATTACATCTGGAGATGCTCCAAGATGTACTGCCGAAAGTGAAACAGAAGTGGGTCGTGTCAGGCGCCAAGGGTGGCGTGCTCAAGCATATGGATCTGAGGGGGGCTGCACGATGAAGGCCTTTGCAATTCTAGCAGGTATGTTCGTTATTTACGTGGGGCTAAGCGCTTCCTTTTACAGTGTAACCGAGGCTGACCAGGTCGTGGTGACCCGCTTTGGTAAGCCTGTTGGCAAGCCGGTGGTTAAACCCGGGCTGCAATTCAAGGTGCCCTTCATCGATACCGTGAACCGCTTCGATAAACGTTTCTTGGCCTGGGACGGCGATGCCAACCAGATGGTCACGGCCGATAAGAAGTACATCTGGGTCGACACCTTTGCACGTTGGCGCATCATCAACCCGCTGCGCTTCTTTGAGAAGGTACGCAACGAAACCGGCGCTCAGACGCGTCTTGATGACATCATCGACGGCGCCACGCGCACGGCAGTCTCGAGCGCTAAACTCATTGAGATGGTACGTTCGAGTAACGAGCCGCTCAATCGCGGTATGGAGATCGTGGACAGTGAGCTGCTCGACGACAAATCGGCGCTTGAGAAAGTAGAGCAGGGGCGAGCCAAGGTTCAAGAGCGTATTCTTGAACTGGCGCTCGAGCCGGTCGCCGACTTGGGCATTGAACTGCTCGATGTGCGCATCAAGCGTATTAATTACGTCCAAAGCGTACAGCGTAAAGTGTTCGACCGCATGATCTCTGAACGTCAGCGCATCGCCGCTCAGTACCGGTCAGAAGGCCAGGGTGAGGCGGCGCGTATTCGCGGCCAGATGCAAAAAGAGCTCAAGCAGATCGAATCGGAAGCCTATAAGACATCCGAAGAGCTCAAGGGTAATGCCGACGCCGAAGCCACCCTGATCTATGCGAAGGCTTTCGAGAAAGACCCTGAGTTCTACCGCTTCGTTAAAACCTTAGAGACTTACCGTAAGAGCTTTGATGAGCATACCGTTCTGGTGATGGATGCCAACGACGAGTTTGCTAAGTACCTTGGTGGTGCCAAGTGACAGCCAGCTAAGGAATAGCGCAGGCGGCAGTCAAGATCGTAGCGCTCCAACTTCGTGTGCCCGTGCAGCCGAGGTTTGCGATTAAGCAATTATCGACCAAGAATGTTTCGGGCCATTTGGAGCAGCCCTTAGTAAATAAACGCGTCATCACCATCGGTAACGGTAACTATGACGATGGTATCGGCCTTGGTAACCGCATCGACCTGCTCGAAAGCAGCGAGGATTTGCGCCGCATGCTCCGCTTCATAAGCGATCACGTGGAGGATCTGTTTCTCCCATACATCCTCGGCGGCGACGTTAGCATT
>JAPKCE010000326.1 GCA_028823075.1 Myxococcota bacterium | reverse complement strand
CGATGGTGCCGAGGCTCAACCCGTTCTGCTGCGCGAGTTGCAGGCCGACCCGGTCACCCGAGATCTTGTGCACGCCGATTTTATTCGCGTCGACTTGAAGACTTCTGTCACCATAAAAGTTCCGGTTGAGATGACCGGTAAGGCCAAGGGTGCCCTGCTCGGTGGGCGCATGCGCATGGTTCGCCGCGTGGTCGACATCAGTTGCCTGCCCGAGAACATTCCGGCTAGCTTCGCGGTTGAGATCAGCGACATGGATGGTGGCGATTCCATCCGTTATTCTGCCTGTCCGTCCGCCGATGGCATCACCAAAGTGTTCCGCAACGATTACGTCGTGGTGCAATGCGTCAAGGGACGTGAAGCTCGCCAAGAAGATGCCGATGAGACCGCCGAGCCTGCGGCAGAGGCCTGATTCTAGGCTTTCTTTCATCGCTTTGGCGCAAGAGCTCCGATGGGCCGCTGGTCGATCGGGGCTCTTTGCGCGTTGAGGACTCGCCCATGTGGCTCATCGCTGGTTTGGGAAACCCTGGTGCTCAATACGCCGCCACCCGACATAATATCGGTTTCATGGTGCTCGACCGCTTAGCGCAGCGCTGCGCGGCTAAACTCGATACGAAGAAGTTTAACGCTCGCTTAACCGCTACCCAACTCTGTTCACAAAAGGTGCTGCTCGCCAAACCCCAGACTTTTATGAATTGCTCCGGCGATTCGCTACAACCGATGGCGGCTTTTTATAAACTCTCGGTGGAGCGATTGATCGTGGTTCATGACGAGCTTGATCTTGAGTTTGGCGACTTGCGCGTCAAGGTGGCTGGAGGCCATGCAGGCCATAATGGCTTACGCTCTATCGGCAAGAGGTTCGGCTCGGCAGAGTACGCTCGAGTGAGGGTCGGTATCGGGCGTCCGGATCATGGCGGCGACGTTACCGGTCATGTGCTCGGGGGCTTTAATAGGAGCGAGAGCACTGACCTTGATGCTGTCATCGAGCGCGCCTGCGATGCGCTGGAGGCGATTCTCAAAAGCGGAGCGACCCCCGCCATGAACACGATAAACGGTTTACCGCCCGTCGTTTCCTAAGAGCCTCTGGCGTCGCCCTCAAAACACGATTGACCCCGCACAGCCCCATCCCTATACGGCGCTCGCTTTAAAGCGACTTTAGGGAGTCTTATGACCATCGATAATTGGTTAGTTTTTGTGCCTGTGGCTGGTGTCATCGGGTTGATTTACGCCTTCATCACTTCGAAATGGGTCAACGCTCAAGAGACAGGCACCGACCGCATGGTCGAGATCTCCAACGACATTAAAGAAGGCGCTAAAGCCTTCTTGGCTGCTGAGTACAAAGTGCTCGCCATCTTCGTGGCGGTCGTCGCTGTGTTGCTCGCCGTCTTCAACAACGGTCAGGCTGCTTCTCACGCCTTTATCGGTCTGAGCTTCCTGCTCGGCGCCATCTGCTCGGCAGTAGCTGGCTACGCCGGCATGATGGTCGCAACCAGCGCCAACGTGCGTACGGCTCACGCTGCTCGCACCAGTCTTTCGGCAGCTCTCAAAGTTGCTTTCCGCGGCGGTGCCGTGATGGGCATGAGTGTCGTCGGTTTGGCGCTGCTCGGTCTGGGAAGCTTGTTCTTGCTCTACTTCAAAGGCGGTTTCGGTGGTTTCGGTGGTGTTGAAAACCTCACCCGCGCCATCCAAGTGCTGTCCGGTTTCTCGCTCGGCGCTTCGTCCATCGCTTTGTTCGCTCGCGTTGGTGGTGGTATCTTCACCAAGGCTGCCGACGTCGGCGCTGACTTGGTCGGTAAAGTCGAAGCTGGCATTCCCGAAGATGACCCCCGCAACCCCGCAACCATCGCCGATAACGTTGGTGACAACGTTGGCGATGTGGCTGGCATGGGCGCTGACCTTTTCGAGTCCTTCGTCGGTTCGATCATCGGTGCCATGGTGCTCGGTGCCTTGGCTGGCGGCGAAGCTGGCCTGGCAGCGGCCGTGTTGCCCCTAGCTATCGCCTCGGTCGGTGTGATCGTATCGATCGCCTTCACCTATGTTGTGAATGTTAAAGAGGGTGGAAACGCTCAGCATGCGCTGGATATGGGTACCATTGGCGCTGCCGTCGTGATGGTGGGAGCAACCTACTTTATTGCCGACATGATCCTTCCTGCTGAGGGTCTCGTTCTCGGTGGTAAAACCATCGGCACGATGCAGGTTCTATGGGCCGTCGTCGCCGGCTTGGTTGCCGGTGTCGCTGTTGGTTTCACCACCATGTATTACTGCGCTACCGGCAAACCCCCGGTGCTGAGCATTCGTGAAGCTTCGAAAACCGGTCCTGCCACCAACTTGATCGCCGGTATCGGTGTGGGCTTCCAGTCCACCGCCCTTCCCATGATCGAGATCTCGGCTGCCATTCTCGTTAGCTTTCACTTCGCCGGTCTTTACGGTGTCGCTCTTGCTGCTTTGGGTATGCTCTGCACCACCGGTATTCAGCTCGCTGTTGATGCTTATGGTCCGGTCGCTGATAACGCAGGTGGAATCGCCGAGATGGCTCACCTTCCCGCCGAAGTGCGGCAGCGCACCGATAACCTTGATGCGGTCGGCAACACCACGGCAGCAATCGGTAAGGGTTTCGCCATCGGTTCGGCTGCTCTTACTGCACTCGCCTTGTTCGCCGCCTTCCGTCAGGTTGCTGGCGTTGAGGTTATCGATCTGACCAACCCTCAGGTGATGGTCGGAATCTTCATGGGCGGTATGCTGCCCTACCTCTTCTCGTCGATGGCGATGAAGGCTGTGGGTAACGCTGCCAACGAGATGATCGTCGAAGTTCGTCGTCAGTTCCGCGAGATCGATGGTCTTCGTGAAGGCCGTGAAGGCGTCAAAGCAGAGCATGCCAAATGCGTCGAAATATCGACCCGTGCGGCGATTCGCGAAATGATGCTTCCGGGTTTGCTCGCCATCTCCGCCCCGGTGATCGCTGGTTACTTTTCAGTGCAGATCCTCGGTGGTTTGCTGGCTGGTTCCTTGGTCAGCGGCGTGCTGCTTGCGATCTTCATGTCCAACGCCGGTGGAGCTTGGGACAATGCCAAGAAGCAGATCGAAGGCGAAGAAAAAGACCTCGAGGCCGACACCGGCAAGGGTTCGAAATCCCACCATGCGGCGGTTATCGGCGACACGGTTGGCGACCCCTTCAAAGACACCGCAGGTCCTGCCCTTAACATCCTTGTGAAGTTGATGGCCGTTGTTGCTTTGGTGATCGCACCGATGTTGGCCGATGGAGATTCTGCAAGCGCTCAGGCGCCTCAGGCTGCTGCCACCTTGGTTGCTGATCTGAGCGACCCGGCCCAGGCGGAAGTGGCTCATCAGGCGAAGGCCGGGGTCGAAGCGAAACAGTTCGCTGAACTTGATCGTTTGGCTGCCGGGCAGGTTGTTGCG
Organism: Myxococcota bacterium; assembly: GCA_028823075.1. GTDB lineage: Bacteria > Myxococcota > UBA4151 > UBA4151 > UBA4151 > CACGMS01. The sequence continues at coordinate 124 of JAPKCE010000326.1, read as the reverse complement.
GACCAAGAGAAGGTGGACGAGTTAGCGCGTTTAGCCGCTGACACCGAGACTAAGTAACAGGCAACCGCTGTTCAACTCTGTTGATTGAAGGGCAGCACTTTGGTGCTGCCCTTCTTATTTTTAT
>JAPKCE010000325.1 GCA_028823075.1 Myxococcota bacterium | reverse complement strand
GTATGGTGTTGGCCGGTCCGGGCTCCGGAAAGACCCGAACCTTGGTGCATCGGGTCGCCAGGTTAATGCGTGACGGTGTGCCGCCGGAGCGTATTTTACTCGTCACCTTCACCAATAAAGCGGCTCGCGAAATGATGCAACGCTGCGAACAGCTTTGCGGGAGCATGGGTTGGCGGGTGCAAGGCGGCACCTTTCACGGTCTCGGCGCAAAGATTCTACGAAAGTTTGGTTCAGCGCTTGGCTTAGACCCGGAGTTCCGCATTCTCGATAGCGGCGACACGGAGGAGCACTTGCGTGCGGCCGTTACTGATTTGGGTCTGGATATTAGCCGTGACAGCTTGCCGAGAACGCGCACCATGGCGCGCATCTTCTCGATGGCCGCGCAGCGCGAGATGAGCCTGGAACAAGCCTTGCTCCAGAGCTGGCCTCAGCATCATCACAACCTGGCGCAAATCTCAGCGGTTGCCGCCCAGTTTGTTAGGCGTAAACAAGAAGCTTCCCAAGTCGACTTTAACGACCTGCTCGTTGGCTGGAGTCTGCTCGCCGACCCACCGCCCGAGGCAGATGCTGCGTTGCTCGCCGCCTCCCAGGCTCTGCAAAGCCAGTTCATCGAGGTTTTGGTGGATGAGTATCAAGATACCAACGCAATTCAGGGGCGGATCGCCGATGCGATGGCGAGGGGCAACGGCGGCCTTACGGTGGTCGGTGACGACTGTCAGGGAATCTACGGGTTTCGCGGCGCCGACGCCAACAACTTACTGGCTTTTGACGAACGATTCGAAGCTGCCGAGCGCCAACTCCTGACCCTTAATTACCGGTCGACACCGGAGATATTAAAGCTGGCTAATCTCAGCATTGGGCACAATCAAGGCCGCCTCAAAAAGGAGCTCATTGCGACTCGTAAGAGCTTGGGTCTACCTCCTTTTGTGGTGCGTCTCGAGGATCGGTCAGAAGAGGCTCAATTCGTCGTTGCGCGCGTCGCACAGTTGCGCGCCGAAGAGGGCGTGGCATACGCGTCGATGGCCGTGCTGTACCGTAGTCATGCCTTGAGCAGCGAGCTTCAACTGCAGTTGACCAAGGCGGGCATCCCCTTTGTTCTACGCAGTGGAGTGCGTTTCTTTGAACAGGCCCACATTAAAGATGTCTTTGCCTTCTTTAGAGCTGCTCTTGGCGACGACTTGGCCTTGAGGCGGGTGCTTTTGCTGTTTCCTGGTTTGGGCCAGCGAAGTGCCGATGCGGCGATTAAGCGGCTGCTCAACGCTTCGGTAAGCTTGCGCTCGTTGTCGGTTGATGCGTCGGGTTCGGGGCGTCGCGGCCTAGCACAAGCATCACAGTTACTCGCGGGTTTGATCGATCGTCAGAGCGAAGCCCTGGCCGAGCAAATGGCCTATATCGTCGATCTCTATAAAGAGAACTTTCTACAGCGCTTTGATGACGCTTTGGAGCGCGGCGAAGACCTTGAGGAGTTGGTTCGGTTTTCTGAGGGCTTCCCGGATATAGCCACGCTTCTCGCTGATTTGCCGGTATCCGATATGAGCTCCATGAAGGCCCAAGATCGCGACTCTTTGATACTCAGTTCCATCCACCAGGCGAAAGGCCTCGAATGGAAGCGGGTCTTTCTCATTGGCATGGTCGAGGGCAACCTTCCGCATGCTGCCAGCTTCGCCGATGCCCACGGGCTCGATGAAGAGCGTCGTTTGTTCTACGTCGCGGTGACTCGAGCCGAAGACGAGCTTTACCTCTGTTACGCGCAGCGGGGAGGCCGCGGCCGCTTGCAAACACCCAGTCGTTTCCTTGGCGAATTAATGATCGGGGACCAGCCGCCGTTTCAGATGGTGCGGCCGTCCTTTGGCTAAGCGTCAAGCCAACCGCTATTAACATCTTGCATGCCTAAGCGCGGCCCTATATCCCGCCGCCAAGACATTTCCGCATCACGTGGGGGTGGTCCTTAGGGACCGCCCTTTTTCGTAAGCAAAGCGAGCCTGAATTTGAGCGAGACAAGTAGCCTTATTATCGGTCCTGCCGATCCCATCCGCATGCGGGTGGAGGGTTTGCTGCGCGAGCCGCTCGTCGAAGCTGGGTTTCAACTCGTCGATATTGATTACAACGCGACCGCATCGCAGGGCCCAACCCTAACGCTCTACCTCGATGAAGAGGGGGGCATTAAGCTGGACCGTTGTGCTGCGGCAAGCCGCCTCTCCAGCGCCTTGCTCGACGTCGAGGACCCGGTGAACCCGGCTTACAGACTAGAAGTTTCGAGCCCGGGAATGGATCGCCGCGTGGCGACTCACGAGGATCTGCTCGCTTCGGTTGGGCAGAAGGTGCATGCGCGCACTTTCCGCAGCAGCGGCCGCAAATCGGTAAGTGGAATACTCGAAGAGGTGATCGATGGTCGCCTCACTATAATTGAAGACGGGGTGCCCATCGAGTTGGATGGACGCCAGATTCGAATTTTGAATCGCATCCACGATTTTGGAGAACTGCGATGATGGAAGACCTATTAAAGACTATTGCCGAAGTTGAGCGCGAGAAGGGCATCAAACGTGATGTGCTGATCGAGGCCCTCGAAGCGGCAATGTTAACCGCTGCGCGTAAAAAGAAAGGCCTGATGGCCGATCTCGAAGCGCAATTCGACGAAGAACGAGGCGAGATCCATGTGATCGAGTTTAAGACCGTCGTCGAGCAGGTGGAAAACCCAGATCTTGAGATCACCTTGGCGCAAGCCCTGGAGATTGAGGATGATCCGGATCTACAAGTTGGGGACCAGATCGGTCTGCTCTTGCCCACCGAAGAGTTGGGCCGCATCGCCGCTCAGACAGCGAAACAGGTCATTATTCAGCGGGTTCGCGAGGCAGATCGGGAAAACATCTACTCGAGCTTTAAGGACCGTAAGGGCGAGTTGGTTTCCGGTAGTGTCCGTCGCGTCGAGCGCGGTAACGTCGTGATCGATTTACTCAAATCGGAAGCGGTCATGCCCTACCGTGAGCAGGTTCCGCGCGAGAACTACCGCGTTGGCGACCGCGTCGAATGCCTGGTGCTCGATGTGCGCCAAGAGGTCCGCGGTCATCAGATTGTGCTCAGCCGAGCCCACCCTGATTTTGTCACTAAGCTCTTCGCCCGAGAGGTGCCCGAGATTCATGAAGGCATCATCACCGTGCGCGCCGTCGCTCGTGAAGCAGGAACGCGTACCAAGTTCGCCGTTTCCTCCCGCGACTCCGACGTCGACCCGGTTGGCGCTTGCGTTGGCATGAAGGGCATTCGCGTTCAGGCCGTTGTGCAGGAACTGCGCAACGAGAAGATCGATATTGTACCCTGGTCCGATGATCCGGTGCGCTTTGTTTGTGCTGCTCTTCAGCCGGCCGAAGTCAGCCGGGTATTGGTGGATGAAGGAGCCCAGCGCATGGAGATCGTCATCCCAGACGATCAGCTTAGTCTGGCCATCGGCCGCCGAGGTCAGAACGTGCGCCTTGCCGCTGAACTCACCGGCTGGAAGCTGGAGCTAAGTTCCGAATCCAAGATGAACGAGCGGCGCTCCATCGCTTACGAGAGCCTTGG
>JAPKCE010000324.1 GCA_028823075.1 Myxococcota bacterium | reverse complement strand
GGAGTTAAGGCAACTGTCGCCGTTCACTTGGTTGCCATCGTCGCAGACCTCTTCGGGGTGATCGACAATGCCGTTTCCGCAGGTTGGGGTGGGGCGGCAACAAAGAGCCCCGACTTGCCGTTCGTTGCAGCCGTAACCGCTGGTACAACTCGGGCGCGAGCTGCCGTAATGACAATTAAAGGCTTCGTCGGCGTCGAGGGCGCCGTGAACGGTGTAATGGCCGGCGCCGCTGCTGTTGGCGTTTCCACGACAATAAATCTCACCGACGACAACACCTAGGTTTTGGTTCCAGCCGTCGTTGCGCCGGATGAATTGTGCTCGCGAGCAAAGACCCCAGCCGCTCGGACAAAGCGTCTCGACATCCTGCTCACAAACCTGGTCGTTGGGATCATCACAAATCATCATGTCGCCTCCTGGCGAGACACTGCGCTGCGTGGCTCCACCTCGGCAGTTGGATAGCGCCTGAGTGCAATTGTTGCGGCAACCGTCGTCGTCAACCCCGTTGCCGTCATCACATCCTTCAACCCCGGCGTGCACGACGCCGTCTCCGCAACTCGCCCCGACGCAGTTGTTAAGGCAGTCATCGGTTTGTACCGCATTGCCATCATCGCATGTCTCGACGCCCGCGAGAACGATCCCATCACCGCATGACGCGGCCGAGCAGTCGTTAAGACAGGCATCGGTCTGCACTGCGTTGGCATCATCGCATGTCTCGACGCCCTCGAGAATGAACCCATCACCGCATGAGGCCGCCGAACAGTCGTTAAGGCAGTCATCGGTCTGCACTGCGTTGGCATCATCGCATGTCTCGACGCCCTCGAGAATGAACCCATCACCGCATGCCGCCGCCGAGCAGTCGTTAAGGCAGTCATCGGTTTGAATAGCATTACCATCATCGCAGGTTTCACCCGCCTGTACGATGCCGTCCCCGCAGCGCCGCAAAACGCAGTTCTGCGTGCAGCCATCATCGTCGACGAGGTTGCCATCGTCACATTCCTCTCGCCCCGCCCAGACCTGACCATCGCCGCAAATGGCGATTCTACAATCGGTTAAGCAGACATCGGTTTCATCGAGATCGCCATCATCACAGGCTTCGAACCCGTCTTGTTCCGGCGTCAAATCTGCCCGTAAGATTCCGTCGCCGCAGCGCGCCGGCTCGCAGGCTGCAGTACACCCATCGCGTTGGTCTGCATTCGCGTCATCGCAGCGCTCGTGTTCGGCCCAAAGCTCCCCGTCACCGCAACGTGCCGGAGCGCAACTGTTAAGACAGGCATCGGTGTTGTCGCTGTTGCCATCGTCACAGAGTTCACCACTTTGCAAAACAGCGTCGCCACAGCTGGCTGGCTGACATGCAGCACAGTCATCAGTGGGGTCATCATTGCCGTCGTCGCAGCCTTCTCCGGGCCCAATGATGCCGTCGCCGCAGCGCGCCTCGCTACAATCGTTGCGGCAGGCATCGCTATCGTCATCGTTTCCATCGTCGCAGGCCTCGGCCCCATCCTCAGTCGCCGGAATATCGACCCGCCGCTGGCCGTCGCCGCAGCGCGCCGCAATGCAGCCGCTGAGGCAGGCGTCATAATCGCCACTGTTGCCGTCGTCGCAAGCCTCATAACCGGGCTGCCCTTCGCTCACGTCAAGGCGAACGATACCATCGCCGCAAGCGGCCATGACGCACGAGTTGGTGCAGCCATCGATCTGTTGCTCGTTTCCATCATCACAGGCTTCGAAGCCTTCATCGCTGGCGTCTAAATCGGTGCGCGTGACCGCGTCACCGCAGCGCGCTGGGTGACAGGCGGCAGTGCAGGTGTCTGTGTTTTCGATGTTTCCATCGTCACAAATTTCGTCGGCCTCAAGCTGACCATTGCCGCAAGCTGCTGGGGTTTCGCGCACGATGACTTGATCACCGCAGACCGCTAGCGTTGAAAGAAGACTGAAAACGATTAGGAAGCGCTTCATAAACAACTCCAATTCAAAGGTGAAATAGAGACTAGATTAGAGCGATACCACATTCGCTGCACTCGACATCATCACTGGCCACCCCGCTGCCGCAACAAAGGCAGGTGTTTTCCGGCTCATTGCGCAGCGTCATTCCCTGCTCGGCGGCGTAGGATTCGAAGGCGGCTTGGTAGCGTTGGTTAAGCGTTTGCAGTTGGTCGGCTGGAACCATCACAGTGAAATTCGTCGAGCAGCCGCTTGGGTCGCAGCCGCCTTCAGCAGGTGCAAGTCCCGCGAGGATCTCTTGGCTCAGCAAGTTGTCGCGCAAGCGAATCGCCTCGTTCATCGGCAAGGTGGTAAAAGCCGCTACTTGCATGCTCGCAAGCGCAGCTTGGGCACGGCCCGGGTCGAACTCGGAGTTGTGTTGAGGAGCGTCACCGCTTTTCAAGCCGATTTTGCATTCGGGACAGTTAATGAACCCGAGACGGTATTCGTGATGGCATTTGGGACAATGCATGATTTGCATGAAGAGCATCCTCTTGAAAGCTTCCCCCTTTTAAGGGCAAAGAGGATTGTGATCAAGGATGACTAATGAACGACACGCCGCGCCAGCATGACCGACACGATCTCGGCCTAACTATCGATCTGGGTGGCGAGGCCGGTTCGTCCGTAAATATCTCCGCTGGTGGCATTAGCGTTTCGGGGACTTATGCGCTCGGCGACGTGTTGCGCGTGACCTTCGCTATCGCCCATTCTGGCCTGCTGGTTCATACTGAAGGTCTCGTGGTTTGGTCGGAAGAAGGTCGAAGCGGCCTGCGCTTCGATGATTTAGACCCCGAGGTGCGCGCTGCTATCGATGAGGTACTTCACCTCTCTTCAGGCTGATGGCCTAGGCATGACTCGTTTCCGCGGATAAGCGTTATCAACACATGCTTCTCGCACACAGGAAATAGCGAACCGCAGCCGTCTGAGCCAAGTTCAACGGGCTCGTCAGCCGGACGAGCATCGGCACGACGGTAATTTAGACGCAGCCTAGCAAACGCGAGACTGCCCCGCATTAATTGCAACTCCCGATGACCATTGCAGTGCAGTTTTCGTTGGCTTTTACTGGCTGAATCGCTAGCGCGGCAGCTCTGGGGAGACGCATGACTGAGCAGATTACAATCCGATTGCCCGATGGCGCGACCAAGTCCTTGCAAAGGGGCGAAACGGCACTGGCGGTGGCCTTACAGATCTCCGAGGGGCTCGCGCGGCAAGCGCTTGGTGCCGTCGTTAATGGTGAGGTGATCGATCTGCATAAACCACTCAACGACGGGGACGAACTGCGTCTCTTGACCAACCGAGACCCCGAGGCGCTCGATATCCTCCGACATTCCACGGCGCATATTCTCGCCTCGGCGGTTAAACGCCTTTTTCCGAAGGCTTTGATCTCGATCGGGCCCGTCGTCGATGATGGCGTGAACGGGTTTTATTACGATTTCGATATGGAGCAGCCTTTTACCCCAAGCGATCTAGTCGCCATCGAGGCTGAGATGAAGGTGGTTATCGGCGAGAAGGCGCCCTTTCAGCGTCAAGAAGTGAGCCGAGCCGAAGCACACCAGCGTTTTAGCGACGAAAACGAGCCC
>JAPKCE010000323.1 GCA_028823075.1 Myxococcota bacterium | reverse complement strand
ATACTGATTCAGATGCCATTTTTCCTCGCGTTCTACTGGGTCCTACTTGAAAGCGTCGAGATGCGCCAAGCGCCTTTTGCCCTGTGGCTCACCGACCTTTCAACCAAGGATCCGTACTTCATTCTGCCATTGATCATGGGTGCTGCGATGTTTATGCAGCAAAAGCTGAACCCCGCGCCGGTTGATCCGGTGCAGGCAAAAGTGATGCAGATCATGCCGATTATGTTCACAGCGTTCTTCGCGTTCTTCCCGTCTGGTCTTGTGCTTTATTGGGTTACCAACACGCTGTTGTCCATTGCCCAGCAGTGGAAGATCAACAAGGTTGTTGAGCGGGAAGCCAAAGAAAGCAAACGCTGAGCGCGGCGTCTTGGCCTTGAGGCTGGCGCCGCTCTGACAGTCTGTGGTCTGATGAACCTATGATCAATCTTGCGGACACGATTGTAGCTGCCGCGACGCCGCCTGGCGTTGGTGGCGTTGGTGTCGTCCGCGTATCTGGGGCGCGAACAGAGGCGATCGCCAGAGCCATGCTCGGAAGCTTGCCGGAACCCAGAACGGCGACTTACAGAAGCTTCCGGAACAAAGCCGGCCAAAAGATTGACGCTGGACTTGCCTTATATTTTCCTGCACCCGCATCGTTTACGGGTGAGGCCGTGCTCGAAATTCACGGTCACGGTGGGCCACTCGTACAGTCGCTCGTCGTCGATGCAGCTCTGGAAATGGGCGCACGCCGCGCCGCACCGGGAGAGTTTTCGCAACGTGCTTTCCTGAACGACAAGCTGGATCTTGTTCAGGCCGAAGCCATTGCAGATTTAATTAATGCTGGAACCACACAAGCCGCTCGAGCAGCACTTCGATCGTTGTCAGGCGCGTTTTCAAAAGCCGTCGATGCTCTTGCAGATCAGCTAACGCGCCTTCGAATGCATGTGGAAGCAGCGATTGATTTTCCGGAAGAAGAAATTGACTTCCTGTCAGACGAATTATTACTTAGGCGGCTTACAGAGTGCGACGAGGCATTCACACTCTTACAAGAACAGGCGCAACAGGGGCGTGTACTGCGCGACGGTTTTCAGGTGGTCATTATTGGCAAACCAAATGCGGGCAAGTCCAGTTTGCTTAATCGCCTAAGTGGCCAGGACTCCGCGATTGTCACGGAGGTTGCCGGAACCACACGTGATATCTTGCGTGAGCAAATCGATATTGACGGACTTGCGGTTGAGCTTGTCGACACTGCGGGCCTCCGCGAAAATCCGGACCGTGTTGAGGCCGAGGGAATTCGTCGCGCGCGCCAGGCGCTACAAAGCGCCGACGCTGTGCTTTGGATTCAGGACGCAACAGACCTCGAGCCCGGACCGATCGGCGAAGCAATACCGGATGGCGTGCCGATTACCCAGGTGCAGAATAAGCTGGATCTTTGTGAAACGCGGCCCGAGGCGGGTCAGAACATCGTCCAGATCTCTGCTACAACGGGTGAGGGCATGGCAGAGCTGCGCCAACATATCCGAAAGAGCGCGGGATATGAAAACCAAGGGGAAGGCGCCTTCACTGCTCGCAAGCGCCACCTGCACGCTCTGGAGCTGGCAGCCATGCATTTTTCGACTGGTATAACGGCGCTCGATGAAACCCATGCTGGCGAATTGCTGGCAGAAGAACTGCGCCTCAGCCAGCGGGCATTAGGCGAAATTACCGGCGCCGTCTCGTCGGATGATTTGTTGGGCCGCATCTTTTCCGAGTTTTGCATCGGTAAATAGCCGCCAGAGCTCAGCCTACATGGCTTCATCGGATCAAAATAAAGTCGGGTTGTTGATGCTTACTGGAATGATTTTCACGACCGCCGCATCAGAGAAATAAAGTTAACCGAAGTTGGCAAGACCGAGGTTTTTGCAGGTGGCCTAAGGGTGAAACCTTGGTCGAGAGAGCGATATCTCCGTAATCGGTCCGTACGGCGCAACTTGTTCACGGACCAGCTTGGCATCGCCGAGAATGACAAATACAAGCTCGTCTGGCCCTGGATAGACAGCATCAATGACCGCCGCAATCGACTCCACTGTTGCACTCGAGAGGCTGTCGCCATAGCCATTAATATAGGATGAGTCTAGGCCATTAGCCTCGAGGCTCGCAAAGTGACCGGCAAGTTGCCCCGCCGTTTCAAAGCGGGTCGGAAATTGCCCCATCACGTAATTTCGAGATGAAGCGATCATCGCCTCGTCAAGGCCGCCATCGTGCAGACGATTTAATGTCGCTAACGCGACGTCAAGCGCCGCGGTCGTGGTGCTAGTCTCAGTAAAAGAACTAATGAACACGGAGCCGGGCTGAGCGTTTCGCGAAAGCTTTGAGGATGCGCTATAACTTAAACCAGACTTTGTTCTTAGCTCAGTTACAAGCATTGATGTGAAGCGGCCACCGAAAATGGTGTTTGCTAAGTCGAGCTCAGCGCGCCCAGAAAAGCTACGCGCGACACCGACATTTCCGATGTGAAAATAGGTCTGCGTTGCGCCCGGTTTGTCGATGAGGAAAACACGCCTGCTGTCCGCAGATAGCGGAGCTTCGAGCTCTTGCAAGGGTTTTGCTGCTGGCCGCCAGTCACCGAAGGCAGTGGTCAAGGCCTCTTGCATTGCTGGGATTTCGAAATCGCCGGACACGGAAACAATCAGTCGATCAGAGCCGACCATGTCCGCGTAGTAAGCAATAAGATCGCCGTGAGTAATTTTTGCCAATGATGACTCGCTGCCACCGACGGGGTTGCCATAAGGGTGGTTACCAAACAGAAAGGCGTTAGCGTAGCTCGACATTAGCTGGCCCGGGTTAGAGCCTTTCGCCGCCTTAATGAGGTTGATCGACCGGTCGCGCAGTGCACTGAACTCTTTCGAGTCTAATAGGGGCGTTAGTAGCATATCGGAAACAAGCTCCACCATGAACGAGGCATCTTTGGCCATGAAGCTTGCAGATATGTTTACAGATTCGAGGCCGACGGCCACGTCCAACTTACCACCGACGGATGCAATGGCCTCAGCGAAGTCCGCTGAGCTGCGCTCGCCCGCGCCTTTTTGTAGTAGGTCCGCAAACAGGGCTGCGAGCCCATGCTTATCGATAGGGTCGGCCGCCGCGCCGCCGCGAACAATCGCGCGCAACCCGATCAGTGGTACATCATGGCTTTCGTTAAGAATGAGCACAGTGCCGTTGGCGAGAACGACACGCTCGGCGGCAGGTAATGTAACGCCATCGCCGAAAGCGACTGACGTAAGAAGGACTAACAAGAGGCAGGAAGTCGAGCTTCGGATCGACATTATTGCTCTCCCTCTTCTCTGGCTCGCAACACCCCAACTGTCATTTTGTTTCGATCGAAAACAGCCGCCGCGACAGCTTGAATTTGCTCGGCGCTAACAGCGGATAAATCATCCGGCAAACTGAAAGCATGCTGGTAGTCGCCGTGGAAAACTTCGGCATTGCCTAGTGCGGACGCCTTACCATTGATGGTTGAGATTCCACGCCAGAAATCGGCGATCATAATATTTCGCGCCTTGTTAAGTTCTGCTTCGGTGATGCCGGTTTCCGCGATACGCAAGAG
>JAPKCE010000322.1 GCA_028823075.1 Myxococcota bacterium | reverse complement strand
CGACGATTGCCGCAACATCCGTGAGCCCTTGAACCCGGCGGGGCGAAGAGCGCACCTCGTTGTTTTGTCCTGAGCTGCCGTCGCCAACGGCGCCATGCCCGTTAAAGCCCCAACAATAGACCTCACCCGTAACGACGCGAGCACAAGTGTGGGCGCCAGCTGACGCTTCGACGGCGCCGGTTAGGTTAGAAACGGCGACGGGTCGATTACTGCTGTTGGTGTTGCCGGTGCCCAAAGCTCCATTGTCGTTGTAACCCCAGCATACGAGCCGACCACGGAAGAGGAGCGCGCAGCTGTGATGAGCCCCAGTAATGATCTGCAGCACGCCCGTTAGGCCGCTAACCTGTACAGGGCGGTTGCGTTGCGAAGTTGAAGAATCACCGAGTTGACCGTTGGCGTTGCGCCCCCAACAAAAGACCGTACCGTCGCTCTTTAAAGCGCAAACATGAGATTCGCCAGCACTCAAAGCCGTGATACTGTTGAAACCGTTTAAATCTGGAATGAGAGCAGGAACAAGGGAAGACTCAACAGACCCGTTACCCAAATTGCCATTATTGTTGTTTCCCATGCACCAAACCCCACCCGAGCGCAGTAAACAGGTCGCGCTGCTGTTTAGAGCCATGCCACGAACGGTTGGTTTGCAGTTGTTGCCACAGCCGTCTCTATTTTCGTCATTACCGTCATCGCAAAGGTCGACGCCGGTCTGCACAACAGCATCGCCACAGCGAGCCACATTACAATTATTGAGACAGGTATCGTTGTTGTCGCCGTCGCCATCATCACAGGCCTCTACACCTCCGCGCCGAAAGCCGTCGCCGCAGCGAGCCGCGACACAACTGTTCAAACAGGCATCCTGATTCGAACCATTGGCGTCGTCGCATTGCTCCAAACCGGCGCGTGTAAACCCGTCGCCGCAGGTCGCCGGCTGGCAAACATTCAAACAAGCGTCCGTGTTGACGTTGTTGCCATCATCGCAAGTTTCAACGCCGAGATGCAGCACCCCGTCACCGCAGGTGGCGATCGAGCAGCGGTTTAAACAGCCATCCGTATCGTCGATGTTGCCATCGTCACAGGACTCAAAACCCGCTTCGTCAGGTTCGAGACCTTGGCGCAGCACACCATCACCGCAAAGAGCCACAGCGCAATTGTTTAAGCAGGCATCGGCAGACGAGTCGTTGCCATCGTCACAGCCCTCCAAGATCCCATGGACAACGCCGTCTCCGCATCGAAAAACAACGCAATTGCTAAGGCAGTTATCGTCGTCGAGATCATTGCCGTCGTCGCAAGCCTCAAATTCGGCGTGGTCCCGATCCACATCACGGCGCAGCACACCATCTCCGCAACGCGCCAAACTACAGCCAGTTAAGCAGGCGTCTCGGTCATCGGTATTAGCGTCGTCACAGGACTCAAACCCGTCTTGCCCTGGCCGCAAATCGGTGCGCAAAACCGCATCTCCGCAGCGCGACAGACGGCAATTGTTTAGACAAGAGTCACCGTTCTCGGCGTTTCCATCATCGCATTCCTCAAAACCAGTATCTTCGGGCGGCAACCCCTCCCTCAACACGCCGTCACCGCAACGTCCCGAACGACATTCGCTGTCGCAGCCGTCATTGGGGTCACGATTACCATCGTCGCAGGCCTCACCCGGATCGACCTGTCCGTTACCGCAAAGAAGGGCCTCGGATGAAGGGCTCACCCGTTGCAGCCAGATCAAGGAATCGCCGTTCAACACCGCTTTATAAGGCTCTTCAGGGCAGGTCTGACGGCCGCGCTCAGAGGGCGAGCATGACAGCAAGGCTCCGGGTAAATGGTGGGGGTAGAACGCCGGGGTACAGTCCAAAGCGCAGTCGGGTATGACCACCAAGCGCAGTTCCGATGAGAAACTGCGATAGCCAAAAATCTGCACGCTCAATTCAGCCGTCGCACCTACGGGCACGCTGATGCGGTAAAGACCGGTCACCGTCTCATTACCAAAATAGGAATGATGATCGGCCGCCAATGTCATCGCCGGATGCTCCTCATCGACGGGTTGCAAGCGAACCTTGGCGCCCAGAACGGTAAAAGTACCGTCACCGCTAATCTGCCCACCTGGGATGGACGAGCGCGCAAAATGCTGCCCGTTACGATGGTTGCTGGTGCGCCCGTCGGCACCTGAGCTAAGCTCTTCGAGGTCGGCGTGACCATCGCCGTCGTCATCGGGGTCAAAGCCATCGGCCAGGCCGTCACCATCGAAATCACCGCAGCTAAACGGCAGCGACGCCGTTAACTCCGACTCCCCTAAGCAGCCATCACCATCGGCATCATCATCCTCTTCATCGGCTAAGCCATCGCCATCTTGGTCGGGCGCATCAAAATATCCATCGCCGTCGCGATCAAGCCCAGCAATTTGAGCATAAAAAATGAGGTCTCGAGTTCCGGGCACAACGTGGTGATGACGACTCACGCGAATCGGAAACGCTTCTCCACCGCTGCGACTTCGAAGGGTCAGGGTATGAGGCTCGTGGTAATCGAGAGGAAAGTCGAAGGAGCCGTCGGGCAAAATATTTACGATCTTAACCGCTGACTGCTCATCCATGGTTTCGCTGACTCGACCAAGCAAGGGGCTAACAACCAACTCTAAATGCGAGCCTTTAACCTCGTCTGACAGGATGACCCGACCGCTGATCGAAGCGGTAGCCGCTTCGCCTACCGGCGCTGAAAGTTGCACCGATGTCTCTAACTCCGTCGACACATAAGGCAGCACATCGACCTCGACAAATGCGCTCGGAGCTACCGAAAAGTCTTGGTAAATGAAACCAACCTGAGCCCGGCCTTGCGGCAGACCATGAAGATAGAAGCTACCATCGGGCCCGCTCAAGTCATCGGCGCCGGGCACGCCTTTTGCGTAGACGATCACGCCGCCCGAATGAGGCTTACCCTCGACGACGATCCTGCCCGAAAGCCCACCTCGAGCGCCGACCGTTAAATCGACGTTAACCTGCCCTGATACACCAGAAGGCAAAGCATAGAGACGGTTTCCTGTCGGTGGCTCGTCGCTTAGGCCCAGCGGGTCATAGACAAGAAACTCAAGCATTCGATCGCTTTCGACCGAGGGCAGAGAAGGTAAACGGTAATAGCCGTTTTCATCTGCAGTCGTGCTGCCTAAGCCACTCAACTCAACGCGGGCATGCGGCCAGGGAACCGGCACAGCGACGCCATCGACGCCGTGCTCAACCAGGCCTTCGATGATCACCGCTCCGCCCTGGCCAGCGGGAACAATAGGCAGACTCGGCACACCGCAAGCGCCTACGAAGAAGATCGAAGTCATGAGAATTTGTTTGTTCATGGTGCTTACCCGCTAACATTCGAGAGGCTCAATGTTAAGGTGGTTATCATCGACCCGGTCGCGCCACTTTCCGAATTGACGCTTTCGCTCAGGCGGTCGAAGAAGCAACCATGAAACCCACATCAAACCCGGCCGCTCAACTACGGATCCTCGAAGGTGACAACCTTGCCGTGCTCAAGACCTTAGCGGCCGAAAGCTTTGATTTAATTTATATCGACCCGCCGTTTAATACGGGCAAAGAGCG
>JAPKCE010000321.1 GCA_028823075.1 Myxococcota bacterium | reverse complement strand
ACCACCAGCAGCGCCACCATAGGTATCGCAGCCGTTGTTACCACCGCCGCCGCCACCGCCACCCCCGGCGCCGCCGCCGTCGTGGCCGTTAGCGCCCGTGGCACCTGATGCTACCTGATATGTCGAACCTTCCCAGGAGCCAGCCGCAGCTCCGGCAACTCCGAGTTCGCCGCCGGGACCGGCGGCTCCGGGTGCGCCGGGACTGCCACTTTGACTGGAACTGCCGCCAGCACCACCAGCACCGCCAGCGCCATCAAAGCCCTGGTCATTGCCTTCGACGGCCTCACCCAAACCGGCTGAACCTCTATTGCCCGCGCTATTCTCGTGACCCGGCTGCCCGCCCGAGCCGCCCGGGTTCGCACAAGGGCTGGAACCTCCAGCACCACCGCGGGGACGATCGCAACTGCTGCAAAGGAAACTTGAGTTCTCACAACCACTGCCGCCGTTGGCGCCGTTTAAACCGCTAGCGCCAAGTAGACCTGGACGGCCGTCACTACCGCCCGTCCCCTCGCCAGCTCGAACGATAATGTTGCTCACGCGCAGGCCATCGCCGTCTTCGATGATAAGACCCACAGCTGCGGCACCAGGCCCGTCGAGTTCGAAGTTGCGACTACTGGTGCTCAGCTCGAGGCTTTCGATAACCACACCCGCACCGCCGCCGATGCGCACTGCTCCGACAGTTTCGCCAAAAGCGGCGCGTGCTTGACTGTCTCGAGTCCAGCGGCCGTCGTTACGAAACCCGCCATGAACGCTGATGCCAGCGGCTACTCGGTCGACACCGTCAAGGTCGTAGGTGCCTTCGGCCAGCACGACGGTTCGCCGGCTCCCCTCGGGCTCAACGAGGACCATAGCTGCTGCAAAGCTGGCAACGGGTTCATCTTTGGTCGCGTCGTTAGCGTCGTCACCATCGGGCGAGACAAAGATCAACTGACTGAGCAAGCCATCAAAACCATCGCAATTTTCGTCGCGGCCTTCGGCGTCGAAAGGATCGAGGGGATCGGTGACCGTACATTCGTATTCGCAACCATCGTTGGCGTCTTCGTTGAGATCAAAAAAACCTTCTCGGCAATCGCCCATGGCGCAGCTGCCTTCGAGGCAGAGCGGGTCGGCGCCGTAAACCACGCATCGATTGTCGCAACTGCCGCAATTGTCGGGGTCGCTCTGCAGGTTCTCATCGCTGCAGGGATCGCCGGCGTCTATGGCGGGGGCAGCGTCAACCATAGGCCCGCCATCTCCAGGGCCGATGGGGTCCGGTTCGTCACAACCCGAAAGAACTAGAAAAGCAGTGAAAAACAGCCGTTTCATAGAGTAATCTCCGACCCCGTCTGGGGCTCCGTTTCTGCCTGGAAATGTAGGGGTTCGCCAGCCCCACTCGCCGAACCTGCGGCGGCCCAAGCGCTAAACTCCTGGCGCGCCACATCGACGCGCCTCTGTTTACGAATCTTTTTTGGCAAACGCTCCTGCAACGGCTGCACCAAACCCCAATGAATGTTGTTCGGCTCATGCGGCATTCCCTTGGCTCGCATAGCGCCGCGCAGATGCCCCCAAAGAGCACCCAAAGCCGTAGTTAAAGGCGGCGCTTGCCAGCTCAGGCCGCGCCCCTGACGCACCAGCAACAAGGCCATCATATGACCCACGCTCAAACTCTCAACATAGCCCTCGCACCCGGTAATTTGGCCCGCGAGATGAACATGGGGATGATTGTGCAGCGCCAGTTGGTCGTTAAGAACCCGCGGCGCATCGACGTAGGTGTTGCGATGCACCACACCGAGGCGCAGAAATTTTGCTTGGGCCATACCCGGCAAGGACCGCAACACTTCGGTTTGAGCTCCCCAACTCATGCGGGTTTGGAAGCCGACCATGTTAAAGGCGGTACGCCCTTGGTTTTCAGACCGTAATTGAACCACTGCATAGGGCTCTCTGCCCGTGCTTGGATTGGGTAGCCCCACCGGTTTCATGGCTCCAAAGCGCAAACTCTCACGCCCGCGTTTCGCTACCTCCTCCAAAGGCAGGCAGCCTTCGAAGTACTTTGCCTTTTCAAAGGAGTGCGGCGTGACCTTGGGAGCCGCCAGCACGGCGTCGATAAAGACTTCATATTGGTCTTTGCTTAGCGGAATGTTCAGATAGTCGGCACCATCGCCTTTACCATAGCGGCTCAAGGCGTAAATCACCGAAAGGTCCAACGAGTCGGCTTCGACGATGGGCGCGATGGAGTCGTAAAACGCGCAACTCGGGCCCAATTCCTGTTGCAACCGCTGCGCGAGGCCGTCGGCGGTGAGCGGGCCGGTAGCGAGAATCCAAGGGTTGTCGGGGTCTTCATCCCAGCTCTCGATACAGCGCGCCTCAAGCTCGATTAGGGGTTCAGCCTCGAGCGCCCGTCCAACGCCTTCGGAAAAGGCGTCGCGATCCACTGCCAGGGCGTCGCCAGCCGCCACCCGATGTTCTTCGGCGAGCGCCATCAGCGGGCTGTCCAGGAGGCGCAACTCTTCTTTAATTAGACCCACTGCGTTGATCGGGTTGTTGGAGCGAAAGCTGTTCGAACAGACCAGTTCTGCCGGCCCTTCGAGGACTTGGGCGGGCGTTTTCGCGTCGGGCTTTTGCTCGATCAAACGCACGGCTATTCCGGCGCGAGCGAGCACCAAGGCGGCTTCGCTTCCCGCTAATCCAGCGCCGACGACGTTAACTCGTTGAAAGACTTGCAAGCTGGTCTCCTCGAAACGCAAGCGACAAGCCTTACGTCTTTTTAATCACAGTATAACGGCCACAACCCAGACGGCGAATCCAGCCGCCACATTCCAACTCGAGCATCTGCAAGGCGCGCAGACCGCTTGGGTCGGGTGGTAGCCTTGCCATGTCTCCGCGCTCTTGTTCCAGTTGATTCATCAACATCAGCAGTTCCGCAGGAGGCGCAGCAGCGCTGCAAAGCTGGCGACAGCCGTTGTTGCCCGGCGGATCGCCCTCCTGCCACCAAGCCTCGGTTGGGATGCCGAGCTTTGCCGCAAAGCGCACGGTATGCATGGAACCACTTTTAGGAGCTGCCCATGCCACCACCAGACGGTCGCAAAGCGCAGCGAGCAAGCGGTTGCGAGCCACAAAGCGGGCGCGTGCGCCATGCCTGAGCAACGAGGCGGACCAGATACATCCCCCGCCGTCTAACATGGCAGCGGCTGGAACCTGGCCCTGACCGACCAAGGGATGCTCGATACCGAAAGGGATGACGGCCAAGGACCCCCAAGCCGAGGCGCCGCGATGAGCGGCGCTATCCACACCGACGGCCGCGCCGCTTACGACCCGCTCGCCCTCAGCACAGCAAGAAGCGGCATAGTCTTCTACTTTACGGCGCCGGTGAGGAGGCGCTGCACGCGCGCCAACGATGCCTAAGCGTCGTTCTTGTTCATTATATTCTCCCAATAGCCAGGCTCCGGCTGGTGGGCTGCTAAGCTTGCGCCATGCCCGAGGAAATTGGTGATCTTGCGCTAATACAGGATGAGCCGAGCGGCGCAGTGCTATCTGAACTAGGCGTTCGAACTGCGACTTGCGCGGGCTTGGCCAAGTCGACCAAAGGCGTTGGGCC
>JAPKCE010000320.1 GCA_028823075.1 Myxococcota bacterium | reverse complement strand
CTCAAGACGCTCATCAAGAAAAACAACCGCTTGCTCGTCGAGGGTGAAGAGGATGCCCAGTTGGTGAGCGGTCCGCAGATCGATAGAAGGCGGTTGCTCGATGGCGTCGATACAGCCCGTCGTAAGCACGAAGAGCTCGATCTCGAAGGCGCCCGGGTAGCCCTCGGCGAAATCGTTAAAGGCCTCGAGGGATTACCGCTGACTGCCGATGCTCGCGAGGTCTGGCGGGCGGCGCAGATTCTCCTGATCGAGATCAGCGAAGCCGAGCAGGATGTTTTGCTGCGCGATCGAGCGATCGCAGAATTGCTGCGCATTATGCCGCGCTTAAAGCCGCGCAGCGAAGGTCTCAGCGGCTCGCTCGCCGATCTCGTGATGGCACGTAAAGCGGGTTTAAAATCAGCCTCGGCGGTTACCTTTCGCGTACGCCCCAGCGACGCCACCATCTTGGTTGATGGCCGGCCGGCCGCCTCGGGAGAGCGCTTTCGTCCCGGGCAGCACCGCTTGCTCATTAGAGCCCCTGGACGCCGCGCCCACGTCGAGACTTTTAATGTTGAAAGCGGAGGCGCAAGTCTCCAACTCAGCGCCACTTTAGGCCCAGCTCGCCTACCGACCATACCGCAGCTCGACAAAGCCTTGAACGATACCAATACCAGCGCCGAAGCGATTAAGATTATGGGCGATACGACGCGCCAAAGCGGTGCCTCAGTCGGTTTGCTGGCGACCGTCGGCAGGCGCAGCGACGGTCGCTTTAGTTTGCATATTGCCGCCCTCGGTCGCGACGGCAGCGTGCTTGGCGTCGGCTCGATGGTTACCGGTGGTCTGTTGGCGCTCAACGACCTCGGGCATCTGTTGCAAGCAGCCAGTAGCAAGGGCAAAGCCGCGCCCATCGCCAGCGGTGATTGGGCGGTTGAGACCAGCCTGAGCAACCAAGAGCCCGACCCTGCCGATTTTGCTGGTTTGCCCATCTCTGAGCGGCGAAAATCTATGCCCAGCCAGCGCTCCCGTCCCTTGTTGCGTAGCCCCAACTTCTGGATTTTCACCAGCGTTGCTTTGATCGGCGGGGGTGCAGCCTATCTCGCTTTCACACTTCAGGAAGCGCCTCGACAAGAGGTGCTCTTGCCTCCGAATATGAACCTTGAGGTGGTGCTGCCATGAAACTTTTATTGCTCTTACCTCTGCTGTTGTTTCTTGGCTGTCCCAAAGAGATCGTGGTGGTCGAGATTCCCGGGCGCTCGTGTAATTTACGATTGAACCTTGTTCAGGCAGTCGGCAGCGATGCGCTGCGTTCTGACTTGCCCGGTGACGAGGGCTCCTTTAGCGCGATAGACCTCCGTCTGATCGCCGCCGATGGCGCGGTCATCGAGAGGCGGCTAACGGACTCCGACACCAGCGGCTCAGTGGCGCGCTTTGCTGAGCCGGTGGCTTTCGAAGAAGGCGACCGGTTCGACCTTGAGCTCTTGGTGCGGAGCCCCTCGGGACGTGTCTTTAGCCTGGGGCGCCGCAAAGGTTTGGGCTGCGGCACAAGCGAAAACGAGGTGATCGTCGATCTGCCTTTGTTGCCGGTTAATCGCTGGGTTGAGCTTGCCGCTCCTCAGGTCGCTCGTTTTGGTCACGCGTCGATGACGGTTGGAGCCGGCGCTTTATTAGTTGGCGGGCGCAAGACGCCGAGAGCCTTCGCGGCGCCCGCTAATGACGCGGGGCCGAGCGCTGACGCTGGCGTGGCGCTGGACGCCGCAGCAGGTGTCGACGCTGGGCAATTACTCCCTGAAGCCGGCCCTTCAGAAGACGCCGGCGCCGGTGAGGCTCCTTCTTGCGAGCCCTCGCTCAGCGATGCCCTGCTCGGTGAGCCAGCCGCTGCCAGTGTGATCCACTTCGATCGTTACACACTTCGTTTTAGCGATAGTTTTGAACAGCAGTCACGGCGTGATTTGGCGCAAATTCCCAGCTTGGTGGGGAGCGCCTTATTCCATCAGCAAGAACGTCAGCGAGTTTTGCTGCTCGGCGGGGTTTCGATCTTCGGTAGGGACAATTGCGAGTTGCCGCCAGCTGCCCAGTTTCACATCTTTGATTACAGTGACCCTTCGAAGCCCAGCCTCAGCAGTCTAACTTGGGGCGAGGATCAGCGCGGCGGTCACTTGGCCTTGCAGCACCTGAGCTTTGCGCAGGCTATTCCTGTTGACCACGAGCTTATCGATGTCGCCTTGATGGGTGGCTATTGGGGGCGCCCCCAGGTGGCGCCTCAAGCGGACTGGCCGCCGCGCCACGACCCGCCCGGTTTTTCTATGCCTCATCGCATGGCGGTGGTGAACGCTGCTAACTTTGTATCTCGGCGCGACACCTTGCGCGCCCCCTGGGCCGGCGGCGATGAGATTCGTCTGCCCTTTCAGCCCAGCTTCGCAACCTTTGGCGACGGCAGCGCCATTCTCTTCGGTGGTTGGAGCGTCGACCGCAGCGGCGTGACCGGGAGCAGTGATGAGGTCTACCAGTTACTGCGCTCAAACCAGGCCACCGAGATCGAGTTAGAGGTGCCACATCTGTACGCTAAGCATTCTCTGACTCTGACGGCGCCGCGCGCTCATGCTCAAGCTCTGAACGTCAGCGACCGTTTGGTCTTGGTTCTCGGCGGCCTCGATGGGCAGAGCGAGCCTGCGCTTCCTAGCGCTGAGCTTTATAAATGGACACCTGGCGGCCGGCCCGGCTTCTTCGAGGGCGGCACCCTTGAGCATCTCGCCATCGACGCCCAGGGGGAAGCACAGATCCGTGACCGTGGCTTCGCAGCGCTGGTCCTACCCTGCGAGGGCAGTCAGCCTTGCCCGATTCTGGTCGTCGGCGGTGAAAGCGTCGCAGGAAATGCTAGCGATCGAGCGCTAATTTTAAACGTTCAACAGGTTGATCGTAACGGGCAACTCAGCTGGCGTTTGGTCGCTGAGGCCCTCGGTGCATCGTTGCCCGAGCCGCGTTGGGGCGCCTCTTTAAATCTTCTCGACGACGGCTCGTATCTGGTCTTAGGTGGGCGCAGCGCTCCACCTGGAGATTTGGGTGCACCCTTACAAACAGCTTTGATTTACCAGCCTTATACGCCGTGACCCTGGGCGAGTTCCGCCAGCCAGTTGCGCAACTCCGGCAGGCCGTAGCCCTTGCTTGCCGAGGTGAGGACAGGCGGTGTTGCGAGGCCCATTTCGGTCTGCAAATCGCGTTTGCGCGTGCGCCTCGGATTCGGTTTTAGGCGGTCGGCTTTGGTACAGACGATGGTCGCAGGGCCGCGATCACAAAGGTAATCAAACGTTTGCATGTCGGTGTCCGAAGGCGGGCGTTTTAAGTCGAGTAGCATCATAGCCATGCAATGTCGGCCGGACGATAAGTAGGTGCCGATGCGCTCGCTCATGGCGTCGCGCTGCGAATGACTAACCTTCGCGAAACCGTAGCCCGGCAAGTCGACAAAGCGCACCGGAATGCGCAGGTCATCGTCGCCGGCGATCTCTGCAGCGAAGAAGTTGAGTTCGCGAGTTCGCCCCGGCGCCTTCGAAGTGCGCACAAGTTTTTTGGTGCCAAAAAGCGCGTTGAGCAGAGAACTTTTAC
>JAPKCE010000319.1 GCA_028823075.1 Myxococcota bacterium | reverse complement strand
TGACCAACGCCCCTCGCCCCTCTAGGAAGCGCTTCGGTTATGCCGAAGTAGCTCAGCTGGTTAGAGCGACGGTCTCATAAATCGTAGGTCGGCGGTTCAAGTCCGCCTTTCGGCACCAAGGACGTTATGGCAGCATCAAAGCAGGTCGCCGTAGTGATAATCGGGGATGAAATCCTCGAAGGCTCTACGGTTGACTGCAACGCTGCCACGCTCATCACTTGGGCTGCGGCTCAAGGGCATCGCGTCATCAATGTTCAAATCGTCGGTGATGCTGAAGAACTCATCATCTCAGCCTTGCGGCGCGCTCGCTCGGATGGCGCCGAGATCATCGTCACCACCGGTGGCGTCGGACCGACTATCGACGACCTCACAGTCGCCTCAGTCGGCAAGAGCATGGGCATCGATGAGCAAGCCGAAATGCCGGAGATGGTCGACGCTTTGACCGCCTGGATAGGTGAAGAGCCTCACGGGGTTCGCCGTCGCACAGCGACCGCTCCCTTGGGTACCAAGCTGCTGTTCCCCCAAAGAGCGCAAGGTGGTTTAGGTTGGCCGGTGTTTATTGTCGGCGACACCTTTTGCCTACCAGGTATCCCACGGCTCGTTGAAAAGCTGCTTGCCTTATTGCCTCTTGGGCCCGGGCCAAGGCCTTTCGCAAAACTACAATTCTTTGGAAGAGAAACCCAAGGAGCGCCAGCCATGGAACAAGTCGCGGCGCTTTACCCCGATCTGAGTTTCGGTTCCTATCCGCCGACCAAAGAGCCGCGCGACCGTTGCAGCCTAACGATTCGCGGCGACGACTCGCAGCGCGTTGAAGCTGCGATGCAGGACCTCCTTGAAGCCTTGGCTTCTACTGGTCTAAAGACGCAGCGCAGCGAGCAGCAAGGAGCTCTAAAATGAACATAGAAAGCCTCTGGGCCCCTTGGCGTTTAGACTATGTAAAAGATGACAAGCGCCCGGAAGGCTGTGTCTTTTGTGCCGCACCTACCCGCGACCCGCAGCAGGACCGGGACCACGGGCTAATCGCCTATGGCGAGCATAGTTATGTCATTCTCAACCGCTACCCCTACACCAACGGGCATCTGCTGGTCCTCCCATATCTTCATGCATCCGAAGTCGATGAGCTGCCGAGCGAGGTCCAGGCTGACTTACACCTCATGCTGATGCGCGCAGTAAGTGCGCTAAAACGCGCTTATGGATGCCCAGCGATGAACATTGGCATGAACATGGGCGCCGATGCTGGAGCCGGTATCGCGGCGCATCTGCATTACCACGTGGTGCCGCGCTGGTCGGGCGATACTAACTTTATGCCGGTGATCGGCGGTGCCAAAGTCATCCCTGAATCCTTGGCGCAGGTCTTCGAGCGCGTCACCAAGGCATGGGTCTAGAATGGCTCGAATACTCATCACTGGCGCCACCGGGCTCATCGGTTTTCATCTGCTGAAAGCCCTTAGCTCGGGCGACTCGAAGCTGCGTGTTCTTCATCGTAAAACTAGCGATCTCAATATATTGCGAGGCATTATTTTTGAGGCTGCGGTTGGCGACCTTAGCGATGACGAGGCGCTTCAGCGCGCGGTTAAGGACTGCGACGCCGTCTACCATTTGGCGGCCCATGTGAGCATGGGCACGGCGGATGTTGAGATGATGCAGCGCATTAATGTTGCCGGCACCGCGGCGCTCGTAAGCGCTGCCTCAAAAGCCGGCGTCAAACGATTTGTCAACGTCAGTTCGGTGGCAGCCATGGGCATCGCCGCACAGGGCCAGGCCGATGAGAGCGAGGTCTACAACCACCCACCCGGGCGTCCGTACATGGAGACCAAACGTGACGCTGAAAAGGCAGCTCATGCCAACAGCGGCTTGATGACCATGATCAGCGTGCGGCCGAGCCTGGTCGTCGGGCCCGGTCCCTTTCGCCGGGGTATGATCGCCACTTTCGTTCGCCGGGCGCTACGCTCAGGGCTTCCGCTGGCGCCCCGCGGCGGCATCAATGTGGTCGATGTCGAAGATGTTGTGCGGGTGCTTATTGAGGCGATGAACTCGGGCCAAGACAACGACCGCTTTCTGGCAACGGGGCATAACATCAGCACCAAGTCGCTCATGAAAACCATCTGCAAACTGACACAAACTCCCGGACCGGCGCTCAGCGTCCCGGGCTGGCTCACGCTATCGGTTAGCCACGCCATGCAGGGCTGGATGAACCTCGGTTTACCAGGTGAGCTCCCTGCGATACACATGCGCTTAGCGGCAACGGTCATTCATTACGATGACAGCTGGACCCGCCAAAGACTTGAGCTTGACGCCCCCCGGTCTCTGGAGTCCACCTTGCAAAAGCGAATCGATTGGGAGCGTAGCCAAAAATGATCGCCGCTTACCTTTTCTTACTCGCTCAAAGCGCCCCGGCTGCTGGGCTGGCTCCTGTCCCCGAACACCTTCTCCGCTTCAGTTATCAGGCGGGCTCGCAGCAGCGAGTAAGTATAGACGCGAGCTACCAAACCAAGTCGATCGCCACCAGTCGGGTGAGCCTGACGCTACTGCGCAAGGTCCTCGAGGTTAAAGGTGAGCGGGCTCATATCGAGATGAAACTAGAGACCTTGAGTTTTGGTGCGGACGATCCGAGGAACGCGATTTTCGACCGCCTCAGCGGAGCGGCGTGGCGCGGATGGGTCGATGAGCGAGGGCGGTTTGAAGCCTTAACCTTAGTGCCTCCCAACAAAACACCGGCGCTGTTACACCCATTGATCAAGCGACTCTCAAGGCTGTTGCCGGGGCGAGTCATCCCCCTGCCAGAACATGCATTGCGAGTCGGTGATGACTGGCAAATTAGCGCCAAGGACCTAGCGGCCTCTCCTGATGGGAGTTGGGCAAAAGCGGCCAGCGGTGGCCTGACTTGCACGCTGTTATCGGCGACCGAGCGGCGAGCCCATATAGCGCTCAAATTGGACAGTCCCGTCGATGATAAAAGGCGCCAAACCGGAACCGGGAGCTTGGTTTTGGACCTTCGCAGCGGCTCAGTGGAATCGTTTAAAATGAACAGTGTTTTACACATGAAAACTACCATCGCTGGCGACACCAAGCCGATCGCCCTCGAGCAGACCTATCGGCTGACCAGCCACCCGGGAGCACAACTATGATTCAACGTTTTACCCTCGCAGCATGCCTGCTCGGCGCCTGCCAAACACCGCCTCCTCACAGCGTTCCGGATACAGCGCCAGCCCAAGCAGCGCCCGCAGAGACTCATGCCCACGCTGAAGGTGAGACCCACGCTGACCATGCTCCGGAAGAGGTCAAAAAACCTGACCCGGGTACCATCGTCGTCGAGCATGAGGTGGCCTGGCTTAAAGCCTATATGGATCTAGGTGAAGCGCTCGTGCACAGTCATGCGATCAAGGCGAAGGGCTTGGCCGGACGGCTGGCTAGCCAGAACCTTCCTCAAGCGATCGCCAACCAAGTTAAAGAGTTCCCGGCTGAACTCAAAGCGCAACGTCAGCGTTTTGCCAAAATCAGCGCCGAGGTTGTTGGGCTGTGGAAAAGCGACAAAGCGCTGCAAAAAGGCAGCGTGATCATGCATTGCCCTATGGTTCCTGCC
>JAPKCE010000318.1 GCA_028823075.1 Myxococcota bacterium | reverse complement strand
TAATTAACGCCCCAGGTTCGAAGCTGCGATTACCATTATAAAGGTAGGTGTAGGCGCTTGCTTGTTGGTTGACATAACCTACGTCGAGATCATCGTCGCCATCGAGATCAAGCGTAAAAGCACCCATCCCTTCGCCACCGCCACTAGAACTCAGCACCTGTTCAACAAAGCGCAAACGATCGCCACATCGTAGCCAACTCGGTTCACTGCAATCGTTTCGGCAGTCGTCGAGATCAGCATCGTTACCATCATCGCATTGCTCATATTTCACATCGTCGAGGGCGAGATCTGTCCGTTGATGCCCGTCGCCGCAGCGAGCTAGCGAACAATCGCTTAGGCAACTATCCGTCTGCCCTTCGTTCCCATCATCACAAAACTCACGCCCCACCCACAATAGGCCATCGCCGCAAGTGGCAAGGATACAGTTAGCTAAACAGAAATCGTCTTGCTCAACGTTGCCATCATCGCAAGCCTCGAAACCTTCCTGCCCGAAAATTAAATCCTGGCGAGTGATTGAGTCACCACAGCGTGCCAGCACACATTGAGATGTACAGGCGTCCGTTTCAACTGCGTTTGAATCGTCGCAGCCTTCATAAGCAGGGTCGTCCGCAGCGAGCCCAGTACGCTGATACCCGTCACCACAGCGAGCCAACTGACAGGTGTTAGTACAACCATCTGTCTGCACCGAGTTCCCATCGTCACAGTCTTCATTTGGCCCGGTAAAACTATCGCCGCAACGAGCTACCAAGCAATTATTAGTGCATCCGTCGTCGTTGTTTTCGTTAGCATCATCGCAGGCCTCAAACCCCGCTGCGCCTTCGGATAAATCCTTACGCAAGACCCCATCACCGCAGCGAGCGAGTTGACAATCTGATCGGCAGCCGTCTTGATCATCGCTATTCCCATCGTCGCAGGACTCACCCTGCTCCAATTGGCCGTTAATCGAACATGTGATAAACCGTTTGAGACAAACACCTTTATGACAAAGAAGATCCGCCGCGCAGTCCAAAGGTTTCTCGCAGGGAAGACCGCGCGTTTCAACCGGTGCGAGGTCGAGCGAACAAGCACTTATCAACAACGCTAACACGGCAATTCGACTCAAAATACACTCCTTAATGTCAGGCTGTAAACTACAACACTTTTCAAGTAACTAAAACAATACCGAGTTCAAGCAACCGGCAAGCACGGTGACTATCTACAAAAAACTTGATCGGTCAGGTCTCCTTGCGAGCCGAAAGCCCACAAGCTAAGGCATCTTCGACCGGAGGCTCTTTATGAAGTCAAATGTATGCGTCGCTCTCGTCTCCTTCTTGTTGTTCGCTTGCGGTCCTCCGACCAGCGGCGATGCCGGTGGCGCCGGCGGTGGACGAGGCGGCTCGGACTGCGCGGTGCACACCGAATGCGACCCAGACCAACGCTGCGAAAACGGCTTTTGTCTTGATCCTGCAGGCTGCCAGCAAAACAGTGACTGCGCGGATAACGAAGCCTGCCTTGACGGCGCCTGCCGAGAAGCATCGACGAGTTGCGAAGACATCCGCGACTGCCCAGCCGGAGAGACCTGCGATAACAACGTTTGCGTGCAGCAAGGCGCTGCCTGCACGGCGGATCCAGACTGTAATCGCGGAGAAACCTGCACCGACGGACGCTGCCGCCCCGGCGACGGCACCTGCGGAAACGATGAGGACTGCCCCGTGGGCCAAAGTTGCCGCGACGGGGAATGCCTGACCACCGGTGGCAGTGAATGCGTGCGCGACACGGACTGCGCAAACGCCGAAGTCTGCGATAACGGTAATTGCGTGCCCGAGGGGAGCTGCACTTCGGATCGAGACTGTGGCCTTGGCGAGGCCTGCCAAGCCGGACAATGCGTGCCCGCTGGCGGCGCTAACTGCAGCACCCACGCTCAATGCCAAAACGGGCAAATATGTAACATTCCAAGTGGACAAGCGGCTGGCACCTGCCAAAACCTGATCGGCCAAACCTGCCGCGACGACGATGACTGCGATTTCCGCGACGCCGAAAACGGCGGCACGGCAGGCGCCTGTCAAGCCGGCAGCTGCAAAGTCGGACAGTTTGGCAACTGCACGGACTCCAACGACTGCGCCAACGACTTCAGCTGCACCTCCACGGGAAACCAAAGTATGTGTCTCAAGTCGTGTCAGGATAATTCTGTCTGCGACAGCAGCTTGACCTGCAACAGCGACATCAATCGCTGTTGGTACAATCTGTGTGGCCAAGCCCGAGAACTTAGCACTAATTTTCAAACGGTCAGCAATGGTAATTTGGGCGGCTCATGTGATGCCGACGCGACTGGCGATGGCACCTGCCTCGAAGTAGATGCGGGGGAAAATCAATGGGTAGGCCTATGTATCGAAGGTGGCAGCCAGGCTGTTGGCCGAGATTGCCTGTTTGAAGCCGAACGCTCGAACAACGTCAACCAATGCGTTGGCGGCGCCCTCTGCCACTTCAACAACGACCGCCTTCGAGGCCAATGTGTGGCGTCTTGTAGCCCGGAGGGTTCACACGGCTCGGTGGCCTGCGCTGGCGGGCTACAATGCAAGGCCGGGCGCTGCCTAGGGCAGGCTCAACTCTGCAACCCAGGGAACCGCGACAATTGCGGTCCAGCTGGCCACTGTGCCGTCACGAATTGGGAACAAGAACAAGGGATGTGCATGGTTCAAGAGCGCAACACCGTAGCTTTCGGCTCGGATTGCCGAGATTCGGCACAATGCCTCGACGGCGGCATCTGCCTGGCCTTAAGCGGCGCTCAATCGAAATGCATTGCGATTTGTCGCCCCGCCGGCGGCGGTGAAAGCTGCCCGAACGGCACGACCTGCATCTCCATCCCGGAGTTGAGCAACAACACCGTCGGCGGTGATTGGGGCCTCTGCACCAGCGGGCAGTAAGAAACGCTAGAGGCCAAGCCTTTCGTACAAAGAATCGGGGGGCCTAAGCGCCTGCGCATCAAAGGGTTTACCGAGTAAGCGCTCATGTAAATCGGCGTAAACCATCGCCAAATCCACCCGTAACTCGACGGGAATATCGGGCGCTTGACCTTCGCCTTGATAGCCTTGGTTAATCAGCCACTGACGGATATTTTCTTTGTCGAGCATATGCTGGGGCTGCCCCGCATCGAAACGTCGTTGGTATTCATCGGCGACCCAGTAACGACTTGAATCGGCAGTATGGATCTCATCGATGACGCATAACTCGCCGTCGATCAGACCAAACTCATATTTGGTATCGACGAGAATCAATCCGCGAGCGGCTGCCAATTGTTCGCCGCGCTCAAAAAGCGCCAAGGCCTTTTCGCAAGCCTCATCGAGCAATGCCTGCTCGACGTAGCCACCTTCGACCAAACCACGACGGCTAATCGGCTCGTCATGCGCTCCCACTTCGGCCTTCGTGGAGGGGGTGATGATCGCTTCAGGGAAACGTTGATCGGCCCGAAGCTCGTTGCCAAGTGCCACCTCGTAAACCCCAGCCTCACCCTTTTGATAGGCCCGCCAGAGCGAACCGGTGATGTGTCGACGAACGATGATCTCGGCGGCGATGGGCTGAGCCTTACGCACGCGGAGCACGTTGGGG
>JAPKCE010000317.1 GCA_028823075.1 Myxococcota bacterium | reverse complement strand
TGCATTTGGCGGTGCATATCTGGGTGATCGCCGAATATGCGTTACGGGTAATTTAATATCCGAGTTTACAGAAGCTCAGCGGCTTTGGCTGCTGCTTCGTAACGCCTAACAATCTCGCCAGCAGGCTCGATCGCCCGAACGCCAGAGACGCTCTTTCCCGCTTGGAAAAAGTCCTTGTAACTCACACCCTTGAGGCTCGCTTTTTTCAACTGAACGATGCTCTTTACAGCGTAATATGTGCGCATCCAATGCTTGGCTTTTCGGTGCTGCAATAGCTTACGAGCTAACCAGCCAGCCTTCGTCCCGACGCTCTCAATATAGGGCGTTTTGATGACCGCGACGGGAACCCCGGAGATGCGCGTCGTAAGAACGATGTCCTCGGCCTCGGCCTTGACGATGGCCTCCTTATAATCGTTATGCGCCAAACATTCCTGGGTGGCGATAAAGCGGGTGCCCATCTGCACTGCCCCGTAGCCGATGTTGAGCGCATCGACGTAAGCGGCTTCATCGCCCACACCGCCGGCGCAGACCAAAGGAACCCCGAGATCGGCCATGCTTTCAAACAGAGCTCTCGGGCTGTTGGTTCCTGCATGACCACCGGCGTCTCCATTAACGCAGATGAGACCATCCACACCGCCATCCAGAGCCTTTTTTGCCCATTTACGCTCGGTGACATCGTGATACACCACCCCGCCGACGGCGTGGACCTTATCGACCACCCAGCGCGGGTTTCCCAAGGCCGTAATGAAGAAGCGAATATCCTCTTCCAAAGCGATATCGATCCATTCCTTCATACGCTCTTCGTAGGCCTTCACGCTTTTCTCTATCAGCGCGTTGAAACCGATAGGATTCGGTGTGATCGAGCGAATTAGGCGGATGCCGGCGCGCAGTTCATGCCCATGCACGTAACTCATCGACAAAGGCTGCACCACGCCGATACCACCAACCGCCGAGACCGAGGCGATGAGCTCGGGATTGGAGCAAGGGTACATCGCGCCACAAATCAGCGGCACTTTGGCTCCCGTATCGGCACAAAATCGTTCGATCATGCTGTCATCGCTCCTAAATTGAATGAGGATTCACTCATACCCTAGTCCAGGCAGATCATCGAGCCAACGCTTAAGACTAGGAAACAGGTCTTTGGGTGCATCTTCATGGGTAATGAGATCGATATGGCCGTAATCGTGGAGGAAGCCCTGCGCTCGACCCATCTCAATGAATGAGTCCTCACTCACCCCGCATTCAGCCATGAAACGCTGTACGTCCTGAGCAGCGCCAAGCAGCAAATCGGCGCTTCCCGTCACCCATAAAGACGGTGGTAGACCGTTTTGGCGAGCCGCCTCGCCATAATCAAAGCCGTCCTGCGGATCGACCCAGGCGCCCGAACCCACCCAGGCGATGCTGGCTGCCAGACTGCTGCGGGTTTCGGAATCGGCGCCCAGCCCCAGCCCTTTGGCAGGTAGATAACCAAAGCAGGCAGCGACCCACGGAAGAAGACGTTTCCAACCCAACTCCACGCGCCACAAGCGCGCCCAACTGCGCACCGTGATCGAACGCTTAACGCCAAGCAGAACAAGCCCTGCCACCTTATCGCGCAGCTCCGGACAACGCACCAAAGTCGAGGCCTGTAAAACCCCACCCCAAGAATGACTGATCCATATCTGCGCCCGGCCCGGGCGCCGAGCAGCGATAAACCGCGCAGCCGCCGGGAGTTCTTCGGTGATCGCCTCAAACTGTCCATACTCAGCGCCTCGGCTCACAGGGGGATGGCTCAAACCGCGCCCCCTAAGATCGAGGACGTAACAATCCAAGCCAAGGCCCTGCAGAAAGGGAGCGAGTCCTTTTCCGCTTTGAGAATAGAATATCCGGCCATTCTCGATCGCCCCATGGACGAGCAACACGGGACTGCCAGCGGCTGGGAAATGGCGCAGATGGCACTGCGCTCCCTGGGGAAGATCGATAAAGTGGCTGGTGGGTTGCAGCAAAGCGCTTTGGGCTCCTGGTGAAAGCTGTGGAAATTGTCTAGGGCTCTCGCCGGGAGTTTGTCCATGCGCTTGCTGTTATTGTTACTCATCAGCGGCTGTCCGGGCCAACAAACTGCAACGCTAGCCGACACGGGAAGCGAGACGCATGATGCCGGTCCTTTGCCGCTTGATGCCTCCGTCGTGCTGTTTCCGGGCAGTGGTGAAAGCCCTCAAGACGCGGCGCTAGGCTGCGAGACCGCTCAAGTTGAAAACCCCGATATGAGCAGCGGCTTGTACTGGATCAACCCCGTGGGTGGCAGCGTCAGCAACGCCTTTCGTGTGTATTGCGATTTCGACGCTGAAGACGGCCCCTGGACTTTGGTGCTGCGCATCGATGGAAGTGCACCGACTTTCAAATATGACGCTCCGATCTGGAGCAACAATACGCTGCTCAGCGAGGATGCTCCAGGACCCGGCGCCGGTGACATGAAAAATGAAGGATACAGCCTGCTGCCCTATACGGCACTGCGGCTGGGGATGCGCGTCAGCGATGAAGAAGAAGAAGGCGATGGCGAGATGCATTACCTCAGTGTTCAAGTCTCCGGGGCTAGCCTGCGCCAAACGATGGTGCGCGGTAATGAGCGAGAAACCACGCTTGGCCGAGAAGCTTGGCGCAGCCTAATACCGGTCACGTCCTTGCAAGAAAACTGCAACGCTGAGGGCATCAATATCCGCCATAAACTGCGTTTTGGGCTTCTCGGCAACGAGCAAGATGATTGCAATACCCCGGACTCGTTTATTGGCATCGGCAGCACCCAAGATGCAGTGATTAGCGGCAATTATGCGGTGGGCCGTTGGGGCAGCGACAACGGCGACCGACGCACTCAGGCTGAGGCCGAAGTTTGGGTTCAGTTTGTCGAACGGGGAACCCTACCTTAAGGGTCGCAAAGGCGACGGCTGCGAAGATCATCGAAACGGTGGAAATTAGTGTAATAACCCGTGGTTCCGCTAAAGCCGATGTAGCCGCCTTTAAAATCGAGCCCAGCGACGCGCTCATCGATAACCCAAAGAGCGTCGAGCTTCACCCGCAGGTGATCCCCATCGATAATCAACTCCACATCATGCCATTCATTGTCTTCAAGATGTTCGACCGCGGCGAAGGCGACAGAATGGCCGGGGTCGCCATCCAAAGTTACGCCAACATGGTTTTGCTGCGTGGGGTCGGTGTGAGACCCGTTGCCGTCGCTGTTATTGTACCAAGTATCGAATTCGACATGAAAAGCATCGCCGGTGAAGTCGCCATAGGCGCCAGCGACCCCGTAGCCCATACCGGCTCCCGTTTGAGCCCGCTCAAAAAGACTGGCTAGCTCCTGCTCATTGGCGACATCCCAAATGTTCATGGCAAAGCCATCAGCAGCGTGAGCTTGATCGAAGCTGCACGGGCCAGGCTCATCGCAATGGCCGGTGCTAATGCGAAAGGCCAAACGAACATCGCCGGGCTCGATACGATGACTAACCTGATAGATAGCGCCTTTGCGAGTACGCTGATTTCCTGTGAGCTCCAGCCAGCCACGCTGGTCTCGGCTGGCATCTCCGTACAGTCGCCAGCCGGGCATCTCACCTTGAAAATCTG
>JAPKCE010000316.1 GCA_028823075.1 Myxococcota bacterium | reverse complement strand
CTCAATTTAACCGATGGTGGTTCTGGGATGGCCGAGCCGACAGCCAATGGGCGCAAGCTTTAGGGCCGATTGAGGATGCCGCTGAGCATGACTTTGATCGACTCGCTGTGGCGCTCCATGTGGTGCAAAGCCACCCTCAGCGTTATCAGGATAGTTTTGAGTCGTTACCAGATTATAGCTTGTTCGAGGGCTTGCCCGAACATGCTTCGCCAAACGGCGACGGTGAGGCACAAAAGGCCTGGACGGCGATGAGCGATGCTCAGCGCGACGCAGTCAACCGCATCTTTGTTCATGTGGGTAAGGCGCTCGAAGCCTATCAGCGTTTGCTGCTCCCGGGCGAAGCGCCCATTGACCGCTACGTCACAGCGCGCAAGAGCGGAGACTTGAAGGGTGGGGGGCATCTCAGCGCGAGCGCCGTGCGCGGTCTGCAACTGTTTATTGGCAAGGCTGAATGCGTTCTTTGCCATAGTGGCGCCCTGTTCACCGACAATAGCTTTCATACTTTGGGGCTACCCTCAGCCTTGATTTTGCGCCCTTGTAAGGACGACCATTGCGGGCCCGACTCGGGACGCAGCTTTGGCGCCGCTGAGGCGCTCGCCAGCGAGATGCGCTGCGGGTCGCAAGCGAGCGATGAAAAGGACTGTCGTCGTTTACGACATTTGAATCCCAAGTTTGAAGACTTTATGGGTGCCTTTAAAACACCCTCGCTGCGTCAGGTGAGCCAGACGGCGCCATACATGCATACCGGTGAGTTGGCTTCGCTGGGAGATGTGCTTGGGTTTTACAACGAGCTTCCGGGAAACGTAACTATGGGTCATCGCGAGCTCTTTCTCGAAGCTCTGCGTTTCAAGCCGCGTGAACTCAGTGATTTACAGGCCTTTCTTGAGTCGCTTAGCGGCGCGGGGCCGCCGGCGAGTTTACGACAGCCTGTCGACCGGGAATGAGGCTCTTTCGCCCTTCGCTTTGGTCGAACTTAGCGCTTGTTTTCGTCGGTTGGGGCTTGCTTAGCCTGGGTTTTTGGCAGGTTGATCGCTGGTACGAAATGAGCGAAAAAAAGAAGAGCTTTGATCACGCGACGGCCGCCGCCCCCGCTGAGGTAAGCAAGATGGAGCACCTCTCTGCGAGCGAACCCTGGCGCCGGGTTCGCGTCAAAGGTCGTTATACGGGCGAACAGGGTCGGGTGATCAATAAATACATCGACGGTGAGCTAGGCGTCTGGTTGGCGGCGGTTTTGCAGCTTGTCGATGGCGGTTATTTGGTGGTCATGCGCGGTTGGGTGCCTGAGTCGGACAGGATCTGGGCACCGCCAAAGGGCGACCAGGAACTGCTCGGCATGATCCAATCGGGCTCAGCGGACCTCGCTGCCACCCTGAGCAACGGGACGTTTCGCAGCTTGGATGCCCATGCGGTGCTGAATCATTTTAAGCGCTCTCCAGGCTATGGCCGTTTACTCATCGAAGGTGAATTAGTGCCGTCAGGAAAAGCTTTTCCTGAGCCCCTGCCGCGGCGGGGCTTTTATGCGAACCGTATTCGCAGGCCTCATCGCGAATATGCTGGGACTTGGTTCGGCTTGGCCGTCGCCCTTTTCGGTATCTGGCTATATGCGGGGTTACGCCGAGGGCAAGTGGGGGAGGAAGCATGATCGCAGGAGGAATCGCCAGCGTTTGCCTCGCAGGTTTGTTGATCATCATGCTGCGCGCGGTTCGCGCCCTTTGGGAGGATCAACACCGCGAACAAGCAAGGGCATCGTTTAGTAAAGGGCGCTGGCTTGCGATGATCGCTCTGCTGGCCGTTTTTGCCGGTGCTTTAAGCTATTTCGCGCTGCGAGCCATCAACGCGAGTCCTTCGAGCGAACATCCTCCCTTGCTGGTCGACGCTCAATGCTCGGGTGGGGTGTGGAGTTTCACGGCGAGAGGTCGAACTCAGGCTGCTCAGCGCGATCTTCGGCTGCGCGGTGGTCGCGAGGTGTATATGCGCCTCCAGGCCGGCGACAAACCGACCGAGTTCTTCGTTCCTGGTTTGGGCTTGAAGCGGCGTTTGGCAGCGGGGGAGAAATTCGAGTTGCGCTTTCGCCCGACCTCGCCAGTGAACAGCGACGAGGCCGCTTTGTACCGTTCAGTGTGCCTGCACCATTGCCGTGGCGAGGACGCAGTGCGCCCATTTTTAGTGGTCGTCGAAGCCCCTCGCGGCATTTTAGCCTACTGATTTTTTGCGTAAGTTGTGGACTCAGGGGCAGGTTGGGGTTGGAGAACCTCCAATGACTGCAACAAACCTACAGCTTTTCACATCTCATCTGCTCAATAGCGGTTTGGCTTTCGCCTTGGTGTTTGGGGTCTCAAGTCAAGTTACTGCCGAATCTCGGCCGGGTGCCAAACGCACTACCCGTCGATCGAAGCAGCGTAAGGTCGTCCCCGAAAAGCGTCACGACCCCACCGCTCTAGATCGCCTTTTGATGCCTAGGCCCGAGTTCGGCGCGGTGGCGGCGCCGGTAGGAGGTTTGATCGTCGAGCGTTCGCATTGGAATCCGCATGCCCCAAGCGCCGAGAAGCAGTTTACCATCACGGGCGGTTCCTCAGTCGGCCTGCGCAAGGGTGATCGCTTGATCGTTTGGCGCGGCAAGGCCCAGACAGTGGTCGCCGAAGTCGAGGTGGTCGCCGTCGCCGAGGAGAATTCTCAAGTTCGCGTGTTACGCAAGCCGGATCCGGATAAGGTTCTGCCTCTAGACGTTCAGGGGGTTATCGAGGGTGATCGCGTAAGCTTGTTGATGCGCGCCTCAAACGAAATCTGGCCGAAGCCTAAAAAGAAGAGCCGCCGCCGCCGAATCATCAGCAAAAAGGTGCAGCCTGAATCGTTACGTAAAGCCGCCGAAGCCGAAGGGCTGCCCCCGGGTAAGGATAGCATCGTGATCAACGGTCGAGAACTCCCAGGCACAGCAGCCCGCAACGTCCAGCTAACGCCCGCACAACTCCCCGATGTTAAGGCCGACAAGTAGAGCGCCAGGCCCTCAGTCAATTCGACTACTGGGTCGATTCCAGCCCCTCTCGGGCCCAGCAGGCAAACAAGTCAACAACCACATCTGCTTCCAATTCGTCAAAAACCTGCCTAACCCGCGGACCCTAAGGAGGCTCTATGCTTCGACGCGGTTCAAGAATGCCACAGCGCAATGCAAACGAGATCGACAAGATGCGAGCCGCTGGCTCCTTGGCTGCGCGCACGCTCGAATACCTTGAACCCTTCATTAAGCCGGGCGTCTCGACACTAGAAATCGATAGACTTTGCTTTGATTTTGTTACCTCGCACGGCGCTTATCCGAGCCCGCTAAATTACCCCGGGCCGCCGCTCGACTTGAGTCTCCCCATCGAGATTGCCGACGGCTGTTTTCCCGGCTCGGTTTGTACCAGCCGCAATGAGGTGGTTTGCCACGGTATTCCGAACGATCGCGAAGTGCTGCTCGACGACGATATCATCAACGTCGATGTGACGGTCACGCTCGACGGATGGTTTGGCGACACGTCCAAGACCTTCGTGATGCCCGGGGTCAGCGACAAGGTTCGTGATCTTGTGAAACATACGCAAGAATGCTTATATTTGGGAATTCGAACTTTGA
>JAPKCE010000315.1 GCA_028823075.1 Myxococcota bacterium | reverse complement strand
CTCGAAATGAGCATCGTCGACGGCATTACCGCCGAGGTGAACGAAGGCGCTATCGTCTTTTCTCGCCCCAGTGATCATCGCCGCTTCCGTTCCTTACACGGCATGACCCGCAGCATAGCGGCGAATATGGTCGAGGGCGTTACTAAAGGATTTTCGCGTAACCTAGAGATTCGTGGTGTCGGTTTCCGCGCCATTCTCAAGGGCAGCAAGTTGGAGATGAACCTGGGTAAATCACATATGATAAACCTGGATATCCCAGCGAACATCAAAGTCGAGATCGGTAAGGAACAGCGTAACGTCACGGTTAGTGGCGTGGACAACCAAGAGGTTGGCGCCTTTGCCGCTAAGATTCGCTCGTTCCATCCGCCTGAGCCTTATAAAGGTAAAGGTGTTCGTTACGTTGGTGAGCATGTGCGCAGCAAAGAAGGCAAGTCGGGCAAATAATCGCCCCAGGTGGGTACCCGGGAAAACCGGAATCCTCACCGTTGAAAGGAAGAATCATGGCTCAGAAAACTAAACTACAGGCGCGCGCCCGGCGTAAGCAGGGCCTGCGTAAGCGGATTCGCGGAACGGCAGAAAAACCGCGTCTGTCGGTGTTCCGCTCCGCAAAGCATATCTATGCTCAATTAATTAACGATACCGATGGTGTGACCCTCGGTGCCGCATCGAGTCACAAGGTTTCGGCCGAAGGCAAAAAGGGTGCTTCTGTCGAGGTGGGTAAAGCCATCGCCGCAGCTGCAAAAGAAGCTGGCGTCGAGCGCGTCGTGTTTGATCGTAACGGGTTTATCTACCACGGCCGAGTGGCTGCAGTAGCAGAGGGAGCCCGCGAAGCCGGGCTCCAATTCTAGGGGAACATCATGGCTCGGGATAATCAGAATAATTATGGCGGCGACGCCGAGTTCGAAGACAAAGTTGTCAATCTTAACCGCGTCAGCAAAGTGGTTAAGGGTGGTCGTCGCTTTGCTTTCTCTGCGTTGGTTGTTGTGGGTAACCGCAACGGTCGTGTTGGTATCGGTTTGGGTAAGGCTCGTGAAGTGCCGGATGCCATTCGCAAGGCCACCGAGCGTGCTCGTCAAAACCTGGTCACGGTACCCATCGTTGAGGGGACTATTCCTCACGGCGTTCTTGGCCATACCGGAGCGGGTCGCGTAATGCTTCGCCCTGCAGGTGCTGGTACCGGTGTGATTGCCGGCTCGAGCATTAAAGCGGTCATGGAATTGGCTGGCGTTCATAACGTCATCACCAAATGCATCGGCAGCAACAACCCCAACAACATGATGCGCGCCACCTTTGACGCCATCGCTCAGTTGCGCTCCATCGAAGAGGTCGCCCGCCGTCGCGGGAAAACCGTCGAAGAGATCCGCGGATAGGAACGAACCATGCTGCGCGTCACCCAGAAAAGAAGTTTGATCGGTCGTCCCGAGAACCAACGCCAAAGCGTTCGAGCTCTCGGCCTGCGCCGTATCGGTCACACCGTCGATGTGGTGGATAATGATTCTACCCGCGGCCTTGTGATGAAAGTCCAACACCTCGTCGACGTTGTAGTCCTCGCCCAATAAGGCGAGCACTCTAAAACGTTGATTCCGAGTCGACGCGCGGTAGCGCAGTCGGCGCAAGGAGAAGCAAATGCTCAACGATCTGCACCCCCCGAAAGACGCTCGCAGCAACCGCAAGCGCAAAGGCCAGGGCCCCGGAACCGGTAACGGAAAAACCTCGGGGCGCGGTCATAAAGGCCAAAAGGCGCGCAAGAGCGGCCATGTCCGTCGCGGTTTTGAAAGTGGCCATCTGCCTTTGATCCAGCGCCTCGCAAAGCGCGGGTTCACGAACATTTTTCGCACCGAATATCAGGTGGTCAACATCGGCGACCTCAACGAGTTTGCTGCCGGTTCCAAAGTGGACAAAGAGGCGCTGACGGCTGTCGGCCTTGTACGTCACGGTGGTCGTCCCGTTAAACTGCTCGGTTCGGGTGAGTTAACTGTCTCGCTGACAATCAGCATCGACAAGGCCTCCAAATCGGCGCGCGCTGCGGTTGAAGCAGCGGGTGGCACGGTCAACACCGCCGGATAAAACTATGTCCTACGAACTCGACTTCAAGCGCATTCCCAAGGTCCCGGAGTTGCGCAAGCGGCTGCTCTTCACCGTAGCGATGCTCGCTGTGTACCGCATTGGTGTGTACATCTCGATTCCCGGTATGGACCGTGCCGCCATGCAGGACTACTTGGGGCAAAACACCCAGGGTGCCGGTGGTTTCCTGAACATGTTCAACTTCCTCGCCGGTGGTGCGTTGGAGCAGTTGTCCATTTTTGCTCTGGGCATCATGCCGTATATTACTGCCTCGATCATCTTGCAGATCGCCGGTGTTTTGTACCCGCCCTTGGAGCGCATCAAGAAAGAGGGCGAGGCGGGTCGTAAAAAGATCAATCAGATGACCCGCTATTTCACTTTGGTGTTGGCTTTGATTCAGGGAACTGCGCTCGCTCGCGGTTTGAATGCGTTGACCAACCAAGAAGTGGTGCGCGACACCGGCATGTCCTCGGTATTCCTTATCGTCCTGACCTTGACTGCGGGCACGGCTTTCCTGATGTGGCTCGGTGAAGAGATCACCGCTAAGGGCGTCGGTAACGGCATCTCTTTGTTGATCATGGGCGGTATTGTGGCCGGTTTGCCCTCGGCGACCTTCACCACCATCGAAGCCGCGTTTCTAACTCAAAACAATAGCTTTGGGCCTGTCAACCTGTTGGTCTTGTTGGTTATCATGCTCGCCATT
This sequence comes from Myxococcota bacterium, assembly GCA_028823075.1. Lineage (GTDB taxonomy): Bacteria > Myxococcota > UBA4151 > UBA4151 > UBA4151 > CACGMS01. The sequence goes on along the minus strand of JAPKCE010000315.1, from coordinate 849 downwards.
GTCGCGGCGATCGTTTACGTTGAGCGCGGGCAACGCCGTTTGGCGGTACAGTATGCCCGTCGCGCCGTTGGTGGTGGTATGGTCAGTTCGCAGAGTTCACATCTGCCTCTGAAAGTTAACACCGCCGGTGTGATCCCGCCCATTTTCGCCAGCTCCTTGCTGATGTTCCCGGGTATGTTCGCGAGTTACTTTGGACCGACTGTCCAAGCAGTCGTTCAATCGGCGACGGCGCCGGGTACTTGGCTCTACAACCTCATTTACACGGTGATGGTGATCTTTTTCGCCTTCTTCTACACCGATATCATGTTCAACCCCGTCGATATGTCCGACAACCTTAAAAAGTTCGGTGGGTTTATCCCGGGTGTGCGCCCGGGAGCGCCGACTGCAATTCATATCAACTGGGTGTTGAAACGGGTCACCACAGGTGGTGCTCTCTATCTCGCAATAGTCTGTTTGGTTCCCTTCGCGGTGACTGAATGGTTCCCCGGCGTGAACTTCTACTTCGGTGGCACGGGACTGCTTATTGTGGTTGGCGTAGCTCTTGATACGGTCACTAAAATTCAGAGCTATCTGATCTCGGCTCGTTACGACGAGTTTAGCGTCGACTCTGATGACCGTCCTCGCCTTCAAGCCCGTCTCGACGAGCTCGACGGCGGCAGCGGCGCGGTCTAGGCACGGCGCGATGATGTTGGTGCTCATAGGGCCCCCCGGTGTGGGAAAAGGGACGCAGGCGTCCCGACTTGAGGGCGCCTTGGGCGTTCCTCAGATCAGCACGGGTGACCTTCTGCGAGCAGCACACCGAGATGGCTCTTCTCTGGGGCATGAGGCTGCTGTTTTTATGGATGCTGG
>JAPKCE010000314.1 GCA_028823075.1 Myxococcota bacterium | reverse complement strand
GGTCGGCCTTGATTTCGTCGGATACATCGAACTGGTCTTGAGCACCGACGATACCAATTTTGAATGCCTGGTTGAAGTCTTTCGACATGGTACTTTGAGGCATCCAAGCTGCGCCCATAATGATGGACAAGAAACGCACGGTGAAGCTGTCACCTGGCGACAGTACATCCATATTGGCATAGCTTGCTTTTTCGCTATCGCTAGCCGTAGCGAAGCGGCGCCAAACCACTTTGTCGCCGTCGTAGAGGGGCCCATAAGCGCTGTAAGTCTGCGACGCTGCGGCACCTGCTATGTTGAGCATCTCGCCGGGGAAAAGCAGCGACCAGTTAACATTGTAGCGCAGCATATCTGGACGCGTGTCGGTATAGGCGAAGTTCTCACCAGGAGAGGTCATCGCGTTGAGCGCCATGTATTTATCCCACCAAACACCAATGGAAACGGGCTTGTAGTAGAAGCCGTAACCATAACGTTCACGATCGTAGCGAGTTTCATGATCTCGGGCCGGATCATCATAGAGCTCAAAGCGGCGACTCAGATCGTATTCCGGCTCTTCTTCTGCATCGGGAAGCTCCTGCATGGCTTCGGTCGTACGCTCGTTGATGCGCCGGTCGAAGCCGACGTAAGCGTTGGTCTCATTGTTCCAAATGTAGGTGCCTAAATCGGGTTGCTGGATAATGCGCGCAAAGAGATCAAAACCGAGCCGGCTCGCCGCATGGCCGTCGCCGCCACAAATGGGGCTCTCCCAGGGCTTTAAGTTGCGACCACCAGCCTGAACCGGCTGACCGCTGACCGGATGGATACAGTCCCGGTCGCCGCGTAAGAACATCTGCTCATTGACGAAATGCTTGTATTGAGCCGAGACATCCGCAAGGCGGCCGTAGATGCGGTTAATGTAGCCATTAAGGCTCATCCCAAAGCCGAGACGCCCGCGACGGAAGTTATAGAAGGGGTAATAACCTTCATAATCATCGACGACCGCAGCCACCACTTCCCATTGATCGGCACCCTCATCGAAAGGACGGCACCAGGCAAAGCGACCGTCGTGGGTGTTATCGCAGAAGCGGTAATAAACCTCTTGGTCGGGGTTGTAGCTAAAGCCTTCACCTTCACCGACTTCGTCCATCGGCACGTCCTTGCGCTGACGGAAACGCTGCACAGCGTCCCGGTCATTCATGTTGGCGCCAAAGGCGAACATCTTGGGGTACATCGAGTAATGGTAGTTATGGGGCTTCATCTTCTCGCGCAGGCCGTCATAAGCAGCTACGGGCACATCGCGACCGTGATCCCAGACCTCGACCGTGCGCGCATAGGCGTATTTAATGGTGGCGTTATCATACTTACCAAGCCCTGCGATGTCGCTCATCCAGCGACGCCCGTATTCCATGATCGACGAGTATTGGTACTCTTTGATACCGTGCCCCGAAGGCGTGGCGGCGTTCATGCCTCGTTCGCGAGCTTCCGGAGTCATCGAGAAGAAGGGCTCCACGTCACCACTGGCGGCACGAATATCCCAATACTCATCATGGTAATTGGCGGCGTCGTTTGACGAGGCGAAGTTATGCGCCATGCCCACGGTATGACCGAGCTCATGCAGTAACACGCCCACATAAATGTCGCGTTTTACCTTGGCCAACACTTTGTCATAGTCGAGCGCGCCGTCGGCGCCGCGCATGTCGGGGTCGCGCGATAACCGCTGAGCCACTTTGAGCACCGCGGCATCGTCGAACTCAGGTGCCAAAATGCAGCCATTGCGCTCGCGGAAACGAGCCCGAGCCTTGTCTTGAGCATCCCATTGTTTGCCCATCATGTTGATCGGGCTGACTTCGGTTGAGCGCTCGTCGTTGGCAGCGAGTTGACCGCCAGTGAGAGCGTGAACCATCTCGTCGGTCAGGCCCTTGCGCTCGAGTAAAGTGCCGCTCAGGGAGTCCCGTATAGGTTGGCTCCAATCGCTCTCAAGGTCGCCATTGTTGACCGAACGAACCAGCGCTTCTCGGGTGCGAGAGAACTCGGATTGTGCACCCAAACGTTGCAAGGAAGAGGCGTCCATCGCCTGGTGCAGGGTCAAGCTCTGGCGGTTACCGCTAAGCACATTGTCAAAGTAATCGCCCAGATAGTCTTCCATGGGCAGATCGCCGTTAAGCAGTTTGACCATGTCGGTGGCGTATTGAGAGTAGGTCGACAGCGAGGCGCCGTAAATATTGGAGGTGGCGTGGAACAAACGGCCGGTCAGCGGGTTACCCGACGAGGGACCGTAACCAAGCGGTGAGCTGATGTGCTTTTGGTCGGTGTAATGAATCATGGGATAGCGCAGGTCACCGAGCAAGGGTGAGGTGCCGGGCTCACCGCAAGCCTCGGGAGCCCCTTCAGGCACCGGGTTGTCGCAAATGTAAAACATCTGCGGAACTTCGCTGGCGTCGATACCTTGGGCGGCGGCTACGGCGTTACGGAACACGCGGTCCCATTCAGCTTCGACTTCATCGTTGCCATCGTACAGCGCGGTCTCAGCCGGGAATTCGGCGTTCAAATAATAAACCACTGGGCGCACTTCACGCTGACGGTAGGGGATGACGTTGCCGTCTTCATCGATCGATTCCTGCCAGATATGCCAGCGACCAGCCAAATCCTGGCGGTTCGGCTCGCGCACGCCGTAATCACGGTCGTAACCAAAGCGGTTGGTACGGAAGATACCGAATTTATTGTAATGCTTATCGTTGTACAAGAAGGGGTTGTAGCTCGCTTCACGCTTCTCATCGACGCGCATAAAGCTGGTACGAACCTTAACCTCTGCGGCTTCGCAATCCAAGGTCTGGTCATCGGCTTCCCAGGCGATACCCCAGGCCATGAAGCAAGCGCGGCTGCTAATCGGCGCCACGATGATGCGGCTGGTGATGTTGATGTGGTCATCGCTGACATCTAAGGCGCCGGCTTCACAATCCGTGCTGCCCGCTTCTTCACAGCCTTGGCGTTCATGAACCACGTCGCCGCCAGCGGTAACCATGAAGTTATCCGGACCAAAGGTCATATCGGCGATGGTGTTGTTGGCCCAATCGACGCGGATGTAGTCGCGCTCATGCCAGGGGCGGTCCGACATGTTCTCGCTGAGCGTGTTGCTCTGCTCGCCAGTCGCCGCGCTGTAACCGCGCTTTAAATCGAAATGAGCCTGAATTGGGTAGGCGGCCACCGCGGCGCCGCGGTAGGTTGTACCTTCTCGAGCGGCGAACTCTTCAGAGCCTGCGACATGCTCATGCACACGATAAGCGATGAGCAGAGACTCTTGAATGTCCCATTCCACCATCTCATGGCTACCCTGCAAACCGATGAAGGTGTGACGGGTTTGAGCTGGGGTGTCGATCACCGTGCTCAGCATAAACCATTGATTACCCACAAACATGCTCTTGAGAGTCTTATTGTCTTTGGTCCGATCAATGTCGGTGATCGACTGAGCGCAACCCAAGGTGAGCAGGCTCAGAGCGATGGCGAATCCTAGGACAAATCGTCGCATACAGATTCCCTTTCTTTAGGACGGGGGCGGGCTAGCACACGGTATGCCGCCCTTCAATAGAGACAATTACGCATTCGGTCAGTCGCCCGATGAAGAGCTTTGCACCTTGAGCTAGG
>JAPKCE010000313.1 GCA_028823075.1 Myxococcota bacterium | reverse complement strand
GCGACACCAGCGCAGCCTCCACGGCCCTCGCCGAAGCCGAAACCATCGCCGAGACAACCGAGGCAGGCCCTGACTCAGACCTCGGCCAAGAACTCAGCAAGGCACGTACCGCGCTCGCCAACTAGCAGCCAAACACGCCCCGCGGCACTCGATGATCCGACTAAAAACGACAGAGACGAGCTCACCCTCGAAGGGTTCCCCAACGAGCCAGCGCCAAGGTAAATACCAGCGCCGATGAAACGGCGCTTGCGCGGGCCTTTATCCAGCGCGAGTGGCGCATCGCCTTGTGCGGCTTTGCGAGCAAAAGAGTATGTTCACCGTATTAAAAAACGCTGATCTCTATGCACCCGAAGCGCTCGGTCTCAACGACCTGTGGCTTACCGAGGGGCGCATCCTCGCTTTGGCGCCGAACCTACCTAACCCGCCACAGCAAATCGCTCACGAAGTCGTTGATTTACAAGGAAAGCGACTGATTCCTGGCTTGGTCGATGGCCATGTCCATCTGACCGGTGGTGGCGGTGAAGATGGTCCAGCCAGCCGAGTGCCACCGCTGCAGTTCAGCCGCCTGGTCAGCGCCGGTGTGACGTCTTGTATTGGGGTGCTCGGTACCGATGGCACCACGCGCACCATGCGCGAATTGGTCTCCACCACCTTAGCGCTTCGCCAAGAAGGCCTATCGGCTTGGTGCTATACCGGAAGTTATCAAGTGCCGCCGGTGACCTTGACCGGTTCGGTGCGCGACGATCTCGTCTTTATCGATCCGATCATCGGAGTTGGTGAGTTGGCGATTAGCGATCATCGTTCGTCTCAGCCCACCCTCAACGAGTTTTTGCGCATCGCTTCCGACGCTTACGTTGGCGGTATGATGGCGCGCAAATCGGGCGTCATGCACTTACATCTCGGTGATGGACCGCGCGGAATGGACCTTATCCGCCGCGCCCTTGAAACCAGCGAACTGCCCCCGCGCCTTTTCCATCCCACCCATATCAACCGGCGCGAAGAACTGTTTTGCGAAGCCCAAGAGCTGAGTCGCCAAGGCGTCACGGTCGATCTGACCGCCTTCCCAGAAGAGGGTGAAAGCCTAAGCGCCGCCAAGGGGATCACCCGTTGGTTGGACGAAGGCCTAGCGATCGACCGCCTCACTTGCAGCAGCGATGGTGCCGGTTGCCTACCCGTCTTCGACGATCAGGGGCGCATGGTCCAAATGGACATCGGGCAGCCGATGACCTTGATTCAAACCCTTGCGCAATTACTTGCCGAAGGTCAGAGCCTGGCCGACATTCTACCGATCTTTACCAGCAACCCAGCGCGCGTCGCAGGGCTGACCGGACGGGGTCAAATCGAGAGCGGCGGCAGAGCCGATCTGGTTGTGCTCGGCAAAGATGCTGGCATCGATTCGGTGCTCGCTGGCGGCCGCTGGATGGTACGCGACGGCGAAATCCAAAAATACGGACTTTTTGAGAGATAGGACCCCCCATGAGCCCATCACGCAGCAGTATCGACGAGACACGTGGCTGGATCGTTCCAGTCGGGGGTGCCGAAGAAAAGGTCGGTCACCCCAAAATTTTACAGCGTTTCGTGCGCATCAGCGGCGAGGAAGATAGTCGGATCGCCATTGTTCCCACCGCCTCGTCGCTCGACGAAACCGGTCGGAATTACGAGGATATTTTTCGTGATCTGGGCGCGCAGTCAGCGATTTCGTTACCCTATCGAGAGCGCGTCGACACGGAACGCGGCGACTGGTTTGAAACGCTGGAAAACGCCACCGGCGTGTTCTTTACCGGCGGCAATCAATTACGGCTTTCCACCACGCTGGGTGGCACCCAAGTGGCTTCGTTGGTACGCCGACTCAATGCTCAGGGCATTCCGGTCGGGGGGACTTCGGCCGGCGCGGCGATCCTCCCCGAGCATATGATCGCTTATGGTGGTATCGGCGGTACGCCCCTGGCTGGCATGGTGTCGTTGGCTCCCGGTCTGGGATTGACCAATCGGTTTTTGATCGACCAGCATTTTCGTCAACGCGATCGTCTTGGCCGCCTGTTGAGCGCCCTGAGCTTTAATCCCTTCGCTGTGGGTTTGGGCTTGGACGAGGACACCGCAGCGTTCATTTCGCCCGATAATTTGGTTCGCGTCGTCGGATCGGGGGCGGTGACCGTCGTTGATGTCTCAGAGTTGGGCCATTCGTCCATCGCCGACGCCCGAGAAGGCGAGCCTTTATGTATGACCGGCGTGCAGATTCATATTTTGCCGCACGGCGCCACTTTTGACCTCAATACCAGGACAGCCTCACCGCCTGAGTCCTAGTTTATAGCGTCGTTTCGACGATCGGAGTTTGTCATGGATATTATTGACCGCCGCGTTTTTAGGGGCCCCAACCTCTACGCTCGTTTTCGGGTGATCCGTTTGACCGTTGAGCTCGGTCCCCTCGAAGACCACCCAAGTGGTTCTATTGCCGGTTTTAACGAGAAAGTTTTGCAGTGGATGCCCAGCCTAGCCGAGCATGGCTGCAGTTATGGTGAACCCGGCGGATTTGTGCGCCGTCTTGGCGAGGATGGTGGCACTTGGATGGGCCATATTCTCGAGCATATGGCGATCGAACTGCAGCGCCTCACCGGTGCTGAAATCAGCTTTGGTAAGACCCGCGGTACCGGTCGTGACGGCCAATACGATGTGGTGTTTTCTTATGAGGAAGAGCGGGTCGGTTTAGCCGCTGCTGATCTCGCCTTACAGATGATCCACCAGGCCATTCCAGAAGCCCTCTGCGGCAGCGCCACCGTGCAGAGCGAGTTCAATTTCGAAGAAGAACTCGATGATCTGATCACCTTTGCCCAGCGACGCCAATTTGGACCCTCGACAGCGTCCTTGGTTCGAGCCGCAGAACAGCGAGATATTCCTTGGCTTCGGCTGAACGACTATTCTTTAATTCAGTTTGGTCACGGTAAATTTCAAAGGCGTATTCAGGCTACGATCACCTCCGAGACGCGCCACATCGCAGTCGAGATTGCTTCGGATAAAGAAGAGACCAATGCGCTGCTCAATGCCATTGGCCTGCCGGTACCGCGCCAGCGTTTAGTGCAGAGCGTCAAGGGCGCCCTGCGCGCCATCGAAACCCTGGGTTATCCCGTGGCGATCAAACCCTATAACGCCAACCATGGTCGCGGTGTTTCGCTCGATATCAACACCACTGACGATGTTGAAACGGCAATTGCCAAAGCCAAGGAGCACGGTCGTAGCGTGCTGGTTGAGCAGATGATCGAAGGCTTTGACCATCGCATGTTGGTGGTCGATGGCGAATTGGTTGCTGTGTCGAAACGCGTGCCTGGTCATGTTGTGGGTGACGGACAACGCAGCATCTCCGAACTCATTGATCAGGTGAACGAAGACCCGCGCCGCGGCGTTGGCCACGAAAAGGTCCTGACCCGCATCGATCTCGACCACCAAGCGCGCCGCCTGCTGGCCGAAGCCGGTCATGATCCGGATACGGTGCTCGATGAGGGTGTGCTATTTTACCTACGCTCGACCGGTAATCTGTCCACTGGTGGCACTGCTATCGACCTGACCGACGCCGTGCATCCCGAGAACCGCGAAATGGCGCGCCGTGCTGCCCGCACCATCGGTTTGGATGTCGCCGGCATCG
>JAPKCE010000312.1 GCA_028823075.1 Myxococcota bacterium | reverse complement strand
CTACTGGCGCTTGCGTCGATGGCCAACAGACCTGCCACGATAACGAAGTTGAGGTGCGCTGCGTAGCTGGTAACTGGGTTCGTTTGCCTTGTAACGAGGGCGAGCGCTGCGGCGGTGGGGCCTGTCGAAGCGTCGAATGTGAAGTGGGCGCGCAGCGCTGCGAAAACGGTGTGCGTCAGCGCTGCCGTGACGGGTTTGATTTCACCGACGATCCCTGCTCAGAAGTGGATATCTGCATCGACGGTGCTTGTGTGCCGCGAGCCTGCGATCCGGGGCGGAGCCGCTGCAACGGCATCGGCGTTCGCGAGTTTTGCGCCGGCGACGGTTCGGCCTGGAATGAGGCACCTTGCGAGGGCCAAGACCGCTGCGTTCAAGGGCGCTGCGAGCAGCCGGTCTGTGAGCCGGACACGACGCGTTGCATCGACGATGCACCAAACCAAATGCAGCAATGCAACGGGCTCGGAGCTGCTTGGGAGGTCGTGGATTGCGACGAGGGCATGAGCTGTCAAGAGGGCGCCTGCCAGCAACAGATCTGCTTTGAAGGTGAAACGGGCTGTTTCGATGCCTCGACGCGCGGCCTGTGTAACGCCGACGGGACCGCCTACGATGAAGGCGAGGCCTGCCCGGAAGGGAACCGCTGCTCGCGCGGGTTTTGCATCGACCCCTGCGATGAAGCTCGTGGCATGGTCAGCTACGACGGGTGTCGGTTTTTCGCCGTCGACTTGCCGCAGATCGGCGAGGTCAACGTGCGCCAAGATGAGCACCCTTTTGCTGTGGTTCTATCCAACCCGAGCGAGTTTCCTGGGCGTGTCACCGTCACCCGAAGCGGCGAGCAGATCGTCGATATGGTCGCCAGTCAGGTGGTCACTTACAGCTCGCTAGCCGGCACGACGAGCGCCACAGCAAACTCCTTTAAAACCGACGCCAACGGAAGGCGCACCAACCTCAGCGGCGCCATCGATGGCATCGAGATTCCGGCCGGCGGTATGGTCACGCTCATCTTGCCCAACGCCTCGGCCGGCACCTTGCCGGTGGTACGTAGCCAAGAGGCTCAGTTTCGCTCTGAGTTGCGCGCACTTGCCTACCGAGTTGATACGACGGTTCCTGTCACCGCCTATCAGTTCCAGCCCATCTGCTGCAGCCATTCCTACACCGCTGATGCCTCGATTCTCATCCCCGCGGGCTCGCTCGGCGAGGAGTATTACGCGGTCTCTAGCCCACATTTCGACTTTACCTGGCAGATCCCATTACAAGGCGCTTTGCACGAGAGCTTGCCGGGTTTTATCTCTATCGTTGCTAGTGACCGCGAGACCCAGGTGCGCATCGATTTGGCGAATAAGGCGGTCTCCTTACCCGCGGGCATGAGCTTGGATAACAATGGCGTGCTGCATGCCCAACTGCGTCCCTACGATGTGCTCACTTTGATCACCCAAAACGATGAAAATATCGCCAACGCTGATCTTACGGGCGTGCACATCACCGCAACTGAAGAGGTTGCCGTTTTCGGTGGCCATACCTGCACGTATTTGCCGCATGGGGTCATGGCTTGTGATCATATCGAGAGTCTTAATATGCCTGTTGAGACCTGGCGCGACGAATATCTTGCGGCGCGCACGGTGTGGCGCGGCCGACAGACTGCCGAGATGAATTATTACCGTATTCAAGTGAAAGATGACGCTACCGACCTCACTTTTGATCCCCCGCTGGCCGACATTGCTAACGATGGTCCGGTTGCCGATGGTTTGCCGGATTGTCGCCATATGGGTCGGGTGCCGCAGCTGAATGCCGGTGAATGGTGCGAGTTTGGCTCACGCAGCAGTTTTCATCTGCGCGGCAGCGGGCCGATTGCGCTGACTCAGACCATCACCAGCGCGCTGACCGCCGGCGGCTCCATGCTCACCGGTGCCTTGCCGAACTCTGGTGACCCGGCGATGAGCGCCATCCCTCCGGTGGCGCAGTACCGCAACCAATATAGCTTCTTATTAGCCGACACTTATGAGCTTAGTTATGCGGTTTTACTGCATCGAGCAGGTTCCATTATGCAGATTGACGGGGTGGGGGTTAACGCCGGTGAGATGGGTAACGCCGACCGTGGCATGTACCTGCTCGAAGGTCCGACTCAGATCGGTTCCTCGGCTTGGTTTCGCACGGTCGTTCGCTTGCCCGCTGGTCCCCATGAGGTGCTCGATATGCTCAACGAAGAATTCGGTCTGATGGTTCACGCCTACGATGACAACGTCAGCTATGCCTATCCGGGTGGGATGAACATGACCAAGGCGCCATGATGCGCCTGCTTACGTTAGTTTTATTGTGCGGATCTTGTTCTTCTACAACGGTTGACTACCTGGGCGCGAGCCTCCGGTTTGAAGCCCATCTCGGCGATGAGCTTTGGGTCAACCCCGATATCGAGCCGGTTTTGACCTTGGTTTTACAAGGCTCAGACGGCGCGGACGAGGCCTGGGTTTCTTGGCCGGGCGGCGAATCACCCGGCCGAGCCTTGGCGGACGAGCGTTTTGAAGTCGATATCGATCTGAGCGATTGGCAAGATGGCGAATACGACTTGGTTTCGGGCGGCAAAGGGCTCGGCAAATCAATCGGGCTGAATCATCTCAAGTTACGCATCAACCGCCACGGCAGGCAGCATACGAATTTTTACGGCGTAGGCACCGCGCAAACGCCGGACCTTCACGACATTAACGGTCGCTTGGCGCTGACTTGGACCGATCGTCGCGACGATTTGCGCCGCGTCTATTTACAGTATTTAGACGCCGCGCTGCGGCCTGTCGGCGAGGCCATCGCTTTAACACCTGCTGGTCTAACCGTCGCGCGCGCCGAGGTGCTGTTTGACGGCTCAGATCGTTTAGGCCTGCTCATCCAGAGCCTTCACGGTGATGGAGCCCGCCGTAATGCTGTCATGGTTGTCGATCTTGAAGGTCAGGAGGTGATGGCGCCCGTACCCTTTGAACGTGAAGGAGAAAACGGTCGCCACGGTGGCTCGATCGGTCATGACGGTGAAGCTTTTGTGGCGGTGGCACGCAGCTTTACCGATTCCACGGATGTGCTGCGCTGGATGCGCTTTGACGACAGCGGCCTGCGCGCCGGACCGATCGATGTGGCGAGTAACGGCGACGGCGCGCCCGTCGGTCAATTTCTCGTGTTTACCCCCATCACGGTGGCGGCGTCAGGGGAGTATTCTCTCGTCAGTTTTACGCGTAGCCATTTCGACTCTCGCCTGGATATGACCGTACAGCGCAATCAGGTTGCCCTACTCGATCGAGACGGCGCCCTCATCGCCAGCGACCTTTTGCCTACCGATCTGGACTTCGCTTTTGATCAAGAAGTGCGGGTGCATTCGCTGCATCGCCAACTGATCGGCCTGTGGACCAGTACCGATTTAATGAGCGAGGAAGCCAACCCTCCGCATCTGCTCTACGGCAAGCGAGTCGATATTTCGCAACCCCCAAGCCTTTGGCAACCGCGCTTGATGATCGATGCTCCGCTCGATCGTTCGGAGATGCTCCTGGTCGAAGACCCTAACGGATTCGCCTTCATGATTTGGCAAGATCTTCGCTTTCGCGTCGAGAACGATGATTTAATCCGCTTAATGATCGCCGAGCTTAGCGAGGAATTGGTTCTTG
>JAPKCE010000311.1 GCA_028823075.1 Myxococcota bacterium | reverse complement strand
CGCGAGGGTGGCCGCACCATCGGTTCCGGTCGTGTTGCTGATATTCTAGATTGATATTTGGGTGAGATAACCGACTTTTCGGTGACGCCGGCGAAATAAATCACCGATGTTGCCTCTTTGTCTGTATCCCGCCGCCCTGGGTCAGTAGCACAATTGGTAGTGCAGCGGTCTCCAAAACCGCAGGTTGGGGGTTCGAGTCCTCCCTGGCCCGCCATTGAAGAAGAGGAAGCAGAAGTTGGTTCAAATAGCCCCAGATCTCGTGCGTCGACATAGCCGTTGGATCGGCATGACCACTTTGGTTAGCGCTCTAAGTTTGGCGTGGGTATGCAGCTTTGCTTTCGCGGCAGCTTTCGCATCGTTCACCGAGCCGGGTACTAACCGTCCCGTCGTTCTCGGTGTGCGCATGTCGGGCGTGCTCGCTGTCGCTATAGGCATCATTACGGTGCTTATTTTACAGCGCCATGCTCGCTATCTTCAGTACACAGCCGAAGTGGTGGAAGAGTTGCGACAATGCGTCTTTCCGAACAAGGCTGAAACCAAGTCCGATTCCATCGTGGTGATCATCTTCAGCGTGATCATCGGTGGCATTTTGTGGATTTTCGATTCGATGAGCGGGGCTTTTACTAGCTTCCTCTACGACTTGATCTAGGGGGCCACATGGCAACTGAGACCGACTTTAAATGGTACGTCGTTAATACTTATAGCGGCTACGAGCAGCAGGCTCGTAAGTCGCTAATCAAGCAGGCTATGTACAATGGGTTTGTTGAAGGCTTCGGCTCGCCCATCGAAGAGGCTATTTTGGTGCCGACCGAAGACGTTGAGTCGATGGTCAACGGCAAGCCGCGCATCACTAAGCGCAAGTTCTTTCCTGGTTATATGATGGTGCAGATGCGTTGGAGTCCGGCAATCGCCACCTTCGTACGCGGTCTGCCTAAGATTATTGGGTTCGTCGGCGGCCGCGATAAAGACGCGAGCCGCGAGCCGCGTGCTTGCAGTGCCGCCGAAGTCGCTCGACTACTCGGTCAGATCACCGAGGGCGCCGAAGCTCCTCGTCGCCGACTCGCGGTTGCCGAGGGTGATCAGGTTCGCGTGATCGATGGTCCGTTCCAGGGCTTCGCTGGCTCCGTCGAAGAGGTCTTCGAGGACAGCGAGAGCCTGCGGGTTAGCTTTGAGATTCTGGGGCGTCCCACTCCAGTCAAATTGGAATTCAAACAGGTCGAGCTCGAATCGAGCAGCCGGTAATTAAGAGATTAGCGCGCCTTTTGGCGCGTATAAGGAAGAGATGTCATGGCGAAGAAAGAAGTAGGTCAGATCAAGTTGCAGGTGCCGGCAGGCAAAGCAAACCCGGCGCCGCCGGTGGGTCCCGCCCTTGGTCAGCATGGTGTAAACATCATGCAGTTCTGCAAGGAGTTTAATGCGCGCACGCAGTCGCAGGCTGGCATGATCATTCCGGTGGTCATCACGGTCTACGCTGATCGCAGCTTTGGCTTCGTCACCAAAAGCCCTCCGGCATCGACTTTGCTCATCAAGGCAGCGGGCATCAAAAAGGGTTCCGGCGAGCCGAACCGCCAAAAGGTCGGAACCGTCACCCTCGCTCAGGTCGAGGAGATCGCTAAGGTCAAAATGCCCGACTTGAACTCGCTGAGCATGGCTTCGGCTATGGAGCAGGTCAAAGGTACAGCGGTGTCCATGGGCATCACGGTTGTCGGCTAAGTAATCAGTTTTTACCCGTGGGAGCCCGCTAGAAGCGGGCGTTGAACCACAAAGGAGATATCATGGTTAAGGTTGCCAAGAAGATGAAGGCCGCCCTCGCAACGTTGGGCGATAATCAGGAATGCGATTTCGACAAGGCTAGCGCCATGCTCAAGGAGATCGCTTTTGCTAAGTACGACGAGACGATCGATCTTTGTGTGCGTCTGGGTGTCGACCCCCGCCATGCGGACCAGAACATCCGCGGCGCTGTCGTGTTGCCTCACGGTACCGGTAAAGACGTTCGTGTTATCGTCTTCGCCCGCGGCGAAAAGGTGAAAGAAGCCGAAGCGGCTGGTGCCATCGAAGTCGGCGGCGAAGAATTGGTCAAAAAAATTCAGGGCGGCTGGTTCGATTTCGATAAGGCCGTTGCGACTCCCGATATGATGGCAGTTGTTGGTCGTATCGGTCGTGTTTTGGGCCCCCGGGGCCTTATGCCCAACCCCAAAGTGGGTACGGTAACCATGAATGTCGCTCAGGCAGTCAGTGATCTGCGCGGTGGTAAGGTTGAGTATCGTGTCGATAAGGGTGGGAATGTCCACGCCCGCGTCGGCCGTGTGAGTTTCGATGCAAATCAGATTGCCGAAAATGCTCGCGCCTTGCTGGATGCTCTGGTACGTGCGCGCCCGGCATCGGTCAAAGGTAGCTATGTTCGGCGTATCACCATGTCCTCGACCCAGGGTCCGGGCATCGCGGTGAGCACCGGCGAGGCAGCGCGCTCGAGTTCGTAATTTTGGCTCTGTCGGTGGTGCGTCAGAGTTGTCTAAGACAGTGGGTCTCTTCATTGAGATAAAGGCAAGTCGCCTGCCCACCGAGACGGGAATACCACCCCGTCCAGAACCGCAAATGCGGTGAAAGGAAACGTATGGAGCGCGAAGCTAAGGTGGCCTTAGTTGAATCGATCCGCACTGAGCTTTCCGATTCACCGTCTGTGGTACTGGTCGATTTCAACGGGCTTACCGTTGAAAGCGCAGTCCAGTTCCGCAGGCAGTGTGTCCAGGCCGGTGTCCGATTTAAGGTCATCAAGAACCGCCTCATCGGCAAAGCCGTTGAAGGTACAGATCACGAGGTGATCACCCCGTTGCTCGTCGGAATGACGGGCATCGCATGGGCTGATGCCGACCCGATCGCACCGGCGAAGGTTGTCGCCAAATTCGCCAAAGAGAACGAGAGTCAGCTGAGGATCAAGGGTGGGGCGCTGCAAGGCGAACTGCTCGACGAGGCGGCTGTTATCGATCTGAGCACTATGCCGGGTCTCGACGAGTTGCGTAGCACGCTGCTCGGTCTCTTCAACGCGCCGGCAACGAAGTTGTTGGCACAGTTCGAGGCTCCCGCTCAGAAATTGGTGGGCACCATCCAGGCTTACGTGGACGACCAGGAAGCCGCTTAAATCTTTCAACTTATTGAAAACAAAACAAACTCGAATATTTTCGAATCTTAGAAAAGGAATAGAAAAATGGCTGATCTTGCTAAATTGATCGACGAACTCTCGGCTCTTACCGTCATGGAAGCTGCTGACCTTGTGAAACAACTTGAAGACAAATGGGGCGTCGAAGCCGCTTCGGGTGGTGGTATGATGATGGCCGCTCCTGTTGGTGACGGCGCTGCTGTTGCCGAAGAGCAGACTGAGTTTGATGTCGTTCTGATGAGCAGCGGTGCTCAGAAGATTAAAGCGATTAAGGCTGTCCGTACCCTTACCGGTGCTGGCCTTAAAGAGGCTAAAGAGATGGTCGACAATGCGCCGACCACGCTCAAGGAAGCTGTCTCGAAGGACGAGGCGGAAGCCGCTAAGGCAGCCCTTGAAGAATCCGGTGCCGAGGTGGCGCTTAAATAAGCTTCTCAGCGTTTAAGCTGGACTAGCCCACCCCGCCGCAACGGCGGGGTGGGCC
>JAPKCE010000310.1 GCA_028823075.1 Myxococcota bacterium | reverse complement strand
GGCCTATGCCGCTACGGCCGCGTTGGTGACCGCGAAAGGTCGCAACAAAAAATCTCACCTTCTGAGCATCGCTCGCCTGGCAGCACGCCATGAGGATAGCGTTGATCTGCTGCCCGTGCTGCTTGAGTTGCCGGCCGCGCAAAGTATCAAAGGCGATCAAGACCTGTTGCTAGCAGGCATGCGCTTGCACCGGGCTCGCGTTCAGCGGCGGGCTCAAATACTCACCGCTAGGCCTCGCGACGGCCGGGTGGCGGACCCTTTCTCAGGTGGATTACTGGCAGCCTTGGTCGCTAGTCGCTTCGAAAGCAAAGTCGAGCGCCGTCGCGCGTTGTTGGCCGAAGCCGTTTTGGCGGCCCCGGACAATCTTCAAGCCTGGGTTCGCTTGAGCGTTACCGAGGATGAGTTGAAGCATATCCCCGAGGCAATCGGCGCTTTGCGCAACGCTCTACGGGTCGACGCCGACGAGCCAGAGAGTTTAAACAATCTAGCCTATATGCTGGCGCTTCATCGCCCCAAAGAGCACCTAGAAGCCGAGCTCATGGCTCGGCGTTCGTTGCTTCTGCGCCCAAGGCCCGCGACCCTCGACACCTTAGCCGAGATCCGCTTTCGGCGCGGTGACCGGGTGGGG
This sequence comes from Myxococcota bacterium, assembly GCA_028823075.1. Lineage (GTDB taxonomy): Bacteria > Myxococcota > UBA4151 > UBA4151 > UBA4151 > CACGMS01. The sequence goes on along the minus strand of JAPKCE010000310.1, from coordinate 3,014 downwards.
GCTTTACGGCTCATCCGCCTTGCCAAAGAACTTGACCCTAAAAGTAGTTTTTACGGACGTCAGGAAGCTCGTTTTAACACGGGAAACCGCGATGCACCGGTGCCATCGGAGGAGCCATGAGCGAAGATACACGCCAAGAACTACGGGGTTTATCCTATCCTGACCTTGAAGCCTGGGTGATCGCTGAGCTCGGCGAAAAGCGCTTTCGTGCTCATCAAATCAGTATGTGGATGCACGGGCGTTATGTGCGTAGCTTCGAGGAGATGACCGACATCTCCAAAAAGCTTCGCGAGCGCCTAGAGCGTGTCGCACGCATCGATAATTTGCGTCTCGACCAGCGCCATATCGCCTCAGATGGCACGCGTAAATACCGCTTCGAGGCGCTTGGCGGTGAGATGATCGAGTCGGTGTTTATACCGGCTGCGAGTTCGGACAAACGCAACGCGCTATGTGTCTCCAGTCAGGTTGGCTGCGCCATGGGTTGCACCTTCTGTCTGACGGGTCGCTCCGGTCTCATTCGCAGCCTCAGCCCGGCAGAGATCATCGGCCAAGTCTCCGAGGTTGCTCGTGATGTGGCCAAAGATGACCTGCGCATCACGAACATCGTTTTCATGGGGATGGGCGAACCTTTACACAACCTAAAGGGGGTTCTACCCACCATTAACCTGCTCTGTCATGATAGCGCTTTTGGTCTGTCGACGCGCCGCGTGACTGTGTCGACCAGCGGGTTGCTACCCGGGCTCAAGAAGCTCGCCGAAGCCGCTGAGCCAATTCAGATCGCCGTCAGTTTAAACGCCAGCAACGACAAGACTCGAAACGACATCATGCCAGTCAATAAGCGTTGGAACATCGCTGCGCTTATGAAGGCATGCCGCGAGTTCCCCTTGGCAGCGCGCAGGCGCATCACCTTTGAGTATGTGTTGATGAAGGGCGTGAATGACAGTCGGGAGAACGCCTATGAGCTCGCCAAGTTGGTGGCTCCCGTACGCTCGATGGTCAATTTGATTCCTTTCAACCCACATCCCGGTTCGCGGTATGTTCGAGGTACTCGTGACGAAGCCGAGGCTTTTCAAAACATCCTCCGGGCCAAAGGTATACAATGTTACATTCGCCATACCCGCGGTGATGAGGTTCTTGCCGCCTGCGGAACCCTCTCAGATGTCAACTACGTAGCGCCTGAAAGCGATCAAGACCGGCAGGTGCGTGACGCCGCATTAGAGGCTATTGACGCGATCTGAGATTCAACTTAGCGGACAATTCTCAAACCTCATTTGGGAAATTACACCCCTTCGTATAGACTAAAAGTCTAGGAGCAAAATCCATGAGCCATCCGAATCTTCCAGGCATCCAAGCCGTTCGACTTTTTTCCGATTTGACTGAAGACGATCTCAAGCGCCTCGCGCTGATCGCCGAGAAAATGAGCTTTAACAGTGGTGCGGTCATGATTCGCGAGGGGGATCTGGGTAGCGCGATGTATATCATTACTTCGGGAACCGTCCGTGTTCTCAAGCGTTCGCCGCATAGCAAAGACGATGAAGAGGTGGCCGAGATGGGGCGCGGAACTTATGTCGGACTTAACGCTCTGATCGAACGCTCGGAACGCAGCGCCACCATTCTTGCGGTTGAACCGACATCTACCTTGCGCATCGGCTTCGAAGAACTTCGCGAGATGCTCGACTCGGATTCCGACTTCGCTCTTCGTTTCTGGCGTACCGCGGCTGTCGGCTTGTCCCGTCAACTGCGCAGCGCCAACCGTTCGCAAAGCCTTATGCGCGAACTGATCCATCATCGCATCAGCGAGACCCGCGCTCATCACTGACCGCTAGCTCGCAGCGTACTGAAGCTTGAGGGGCGGACGCACCACGACTTGAGACCCGCCACACGAGCTCAGTACCAAAACGGTAAGAATCGACATTGAATAACGCGCATCGGTTTCTCAGCGGAAAACAAAGTCCTGTTGGAACGATGACGTTGACCAGACCCCTCCCATGGTTAATCTTGTGCCCGACTTGGTTTGACCTGTGATTTCTCCGCTCGACCGCCCCAGCATTCAACCCTTTCCAATAAGCAATGGCCGGTATGAGGTGCTGCCGGGCATGCGCCTTTTCGGCAAAGCCGGCTTTGGTATGCCAGCGGAAACCGGTCATTTCCGCTTGGATCAAACCACACCAGACTATCTGCGAAATAAGTTGTCGCTGAGGCAAAGCCATCCTGATTCAGCCCTGCAGTTAGATGCACAGGGCGATGACCAGCAGATCGCCGAAGCCGTTTGGCAAACTCTTGCGGTGGCAGCCCAGGAAGAGCCGGCTTGGATCACTGCCTTGGATGAGGGCTTTGATCTGCCGATGCTCGGCCTAAAGGCGAGGCGGACGCGCATCGGGGTGGCCCTCGAAACCAACTCAACGGCTGCGCTTTCGACCCTGGGCCAAGGGATTGCATCTCAAGTGCGCCAGCACGAGCCAACAGCGGGCCTGGTGGAGTTTCTTGGCTTAGTCCTGCCATGTGACATGGCTTTGGTTCATGCGGCACCCGACGACGACCCAATAGGCGACCGTAGTGAGTTTTTGCATGTCAGCTTTCCGAGTTCATGGACGCCGAGGCTCAAAGTAGGGCGTGATTTCGCCACCATTCATCGCCCGGTCGCCAACCATGGGGTCATCATGAAAGGTCATGTGAACCTGGTGCGGGCGATGTGCTTTAAGGGCCCATACGTGCGCTATGCATGGGGCCTTCACCGCCATGGGGAACTCGATAGCAACCCAGATCATGGTCGTGAAAAGCCCGATGTATCAAGCCTTAGTCCCGCTGACGTTGCGGCTCAGACCTGGTTGCGTGTTGAGCGCCAAACCACCTTGCCCTTGCCGGCGCTTCGACGGGGTTTGTTCACCATTCGCACGTACGTTGAGGCCTTAGAAAAGGTGGCGCAGGACGCTGCCAAAGCGGCGCAACTGGCGTCGGCAATTCGTTCGATGGACGATGAATCTCTTCGTTATAAAGGGCTTCCGGATCGCCGT
>JAPKCE010000309.1 GCA_028823075.1 Myxococcota bacterium | reverse complement strand
CCTGTGATGACGGTAACAACGAAGCTGCAGATGCCTGCTTAAATACCTGCATCGCTGGGGCTTGCGGCGATGGTATCCTGCGCCTGGGGCTTCAACCTGGTGCGCCCGGTTATGAGGGTTGCGACGATGGTGACCAAATTAACACCAACGCCTGCACAGCAGCTTGCACTTTGGCAACCTGTGGCGACGGCGTCCTACGCCAGGACCTGCGTGTTGGCGAAGCGGGCTTTGAAGCCTGCGATGATGGCAACCGTATCGATGCTGACGCTTGCACGAATGTCTGCTCAGTTTCGGCTTGCGGCGACGGTGTGGCGGGTCCGGGCGAAGAATGCGACGACGGCAACCGAGTTGATGCTGATGCCTGCACCAACGCCTGCAATCGAGCCGCTTGCGGCGATTTGATTATCGGCCCCGGTGAAGCTTGCGATGATGGCAATCGCGTCGATGGCGATGCTTGCACGAATGCCTGCGACTCTGCTCGTTGCGGTGATGGTATCGTCCAACAGGGCGTCGAGGCCTGCGATGATGGCAATCAAGTGGATAACGATGCCTGCACCAACGTCTGCGCGCTGGCCGGCTGCGGCGATGGAATCATCGGCCCGGGCGAAGCCTGTGACGACGGCAACCGAGTCAATAATGATGCTTGCACCGCGGCGTGCAGCGTGGCGGTTTGCGGCGACGGCGTTACCCGCGGCGACTTGCGCCCCGGAGACCCGGGCTACGAGGCCTGCGACGATGGCAACCAACTCGATACCGATACTTGCACCCGCGCCTGCGCCATAGCGGTTTGCGGCGACGGATTGATCAACGCCGGCGTTGAAGACTGCGACGATGGCAACCGCATCGACGATGATGCTTGCATCAACACTTGCGCTTTGGCGGCCTGCGGTGACGGCATCCTACGCGCCGATTTGGCAGGCGGCGACGCCGGGTTTGAGGCTTGCGATGATGGCAACCGAGATGACAACGATCTGTGCACCAACGCCTGCACCGTCGCCGGTTGTGGTGATGGCCGAATCGGCCCGGGCGAGGCCTGTGACGACGGCAATCAGGACAACGACGACCTCTGCCTCAACACTTGCATCGAAGCAGCATGCGGTGATGGCTTTTTACACGCCGGCGTCGAGTCCTGCGACGACGGTAATCGCATCGATACCGACGCTTGCATTAATAGCTGCACGGCAGCGACCTGCGGCGATGGCATCGTTTGGGCAGGGCAAGAGCAATGCGACGACGGCAATCAAAACGATGGCGATCAATGTCCGAACAATTGCGGTATCGTGACCTGTATTCGCACAGAGTCAGAGGCTAACGATACGGCGGAAACCGCTGACGGCCCGCTTTGTAACACCGTTGATCGTTGGGTCGACGTCAACCAAGGCAACGATCAATACGACTGGTTCTGGTTTGAGACGACCGGCGGTCGTATCGACCTTTACAGCCGTCTGGCCGATGGAAGCTGCGGCACCTCGCCCGATCCCTGGCTGACCCTTTTTGATTCGAATATGAATCAGTTGGCGACCAACGATGATGACAACCAATGTGAATATATGGCCCATATTGAGATGACTATTCCGGCTGGCCGCTACTATGTGCGCGCACATCCTTACCCCTGGCGACCGATTCGCCGCGGGGACTACCGAATCGCCATCAGTTATCCTCAGTAGCCCAAGCCAAGGAGCTTGTTCATGCGTAGCTTATTGCTCATCTCTTCTCTTTCTTTGCTCGCCTGCGACAGCGAGGTAGGTACCGCTCCAGGTGTCCCTTCTGACTGTCTAGGCCCTGCCGATTGTCCCGCCGTATCTTCAGTTTGTGCCGCGGCCATCTGCGTTGATGGTGACTGCAACGAGGTGATGCTCGCGTCGGGAAGCCCATGCGGCGACGACGGCGGCGTTTGTGATCTCAATGGCCTATGCGTTGAGTGCGTCTCTGACGACAATTGCGAGACCGGAGCCTGTGTGCAGGGCAGATGCTCCATCGCTCGTTGCGATGACGGTGTGCTCAATGGTGATGAAACCGATGTTGATTGTGGTGGCGCTTGTCCGGTTTGTGACGACGGCTCAGGATGTCTCGACAACGGCGATTGCGATTCCGGTGTTTGCGCTCCCGCCGAGGCCGACGAGCCCAGGGTCTGCCGCCCATGCGTCGACGACGCTGAATGCTCTGATGATGGCTCGGCGCGATGCGTTGAGGGTGAATGCTTGGGCGTCCAGCCACTCGGTGGCGAATGCAGCGATGCCTCGCAATGCGCTAGCGGATTTTGCCCCGCCGATGATGGGGTATGCTGTGATCTTCCCTGCGAAGGTCTTTGCGCAGCTTGTGGAGACGATGGCGCTTGCGGCGCCGTTCCCCAGGGCACCGACCCTAAAAACGAATGCCGCGCTGAGGTAGGTAGCTGCGGTTTGGATGCCTGCTCCGGCGAAATCGGCGCCTGTGCAGTCGCTGACTCAGGTTCGAGCTGTCGTCCTAGTGACGGTATTTGCGACCGGCCCGAGACGTGTGACGGGCTAAGCGCTGTCTGCCCTGAAAATCGAGTTCAACCCGCCTCGCAACAATGTCGCGTTCAGACCGGCCCATGCGATGTTGCTGAATTTTGTGATGGCGTCCTTAGCGAATGCCCGGTCGACGGCTTCGAAGGGCAAACTGTAATTTGCCGCCGCTCCTTTGGCGCCTGCGACCAGGCCGAGGTCTGTGACGGGCATAATGCGGGCTGCCCAGCCGATCAACTGCAAGGTCCCGAAAACGAATGCCGCGCCTCGGCCGGGGTTTGTGACATCGCAGAACAATGCGATGGGCGCTCGCCTCATTGTCCCGGTGATGGCCTGCTCGCTGCACAATCTGTTTGTCGGCCCTCGGCCGGTATATGCGATCGAGGCGAACGTTGCGATGGCCGTCAGGCTGATTGCCCAGCCGACCTGTTAATTCCCGTCGATACCGTCTGCCGCTCTGCGGCGGGCCAATGTGATGCTGCCGAGGTCTGTGATGGTCGCCGCGCCGCTTGTCCGGCCGACGCTCACTTACCCCAGCAGACGGTTTGTCGCAGGTCTGTCGGCGTTTGTGATGCCGCCGAAAGTTGTGATGGACGCAGTAACGATTGCCCCCAAGACCTGGTTCAAGAGGCAGGGCGCACCTGTCGTTCGGCAGCGGGTGCTTGTGATCTAGCAGAGAGTTGCGACGGACGATCGGCAGCCTGTCCGGGCGACGCTTTTCGCGACGCTCAATTTGAATGTCGTGCTGGCGCTGGCTCCTGCGATAGCGCTGAAAACTGTGACGGCCGAGGAGCTCGTTGCCCCCAAGACCAAGTCGCTTCGGCACAGACAGTTTGTCGTCCAGCGGCTGGAGACTGCGATCGCGGTGAACTCTGCGACGGACGCAGCTCAGACTGCCCCCTCGACGTGTTGGTCGGTCTGAATACACCTTGTCGCGAGGCTGCTGGAAGCTGCGACCTGCGCGAGCTCTGCGACGGTTCTAATGCCGCCTGCCCGCAAGACCGTTTGCAAGCAGCAGGCCTTCGCTGCCGCGGCGCTCAAGACCGTTGCGATCTCGAAGAGCTCTGCGACGGCCGCGCCCCAGCCTGCCCTCAAGACGCCAAGGTTGACCAAGGTGTAACTTGCCGCGCCTCGGTTGGTCCTTGTGATGTGCAA
>JAPKCE010000308.1 GCA_028823075.1 Myxococcota bacterium | reverse complement strand
CACCGAACTCACCAATGGCAAAGTCACCCAGGCGAACGGTCGTTTAGTTGTTGAACTGGAGTTGAACGCCCCGCTTTCTGTTTTGAAGCGCGATGGCTCCGTGGAGCTACCCTTGACGCTCAATCAGGTTTGGCTGCACCCATTTTTGCAAAGCGAGCGTAAATTGCCTCTACGGATTGGCGGGCACCGGTCCCTACAGGTTGAAGTGCGCAGTTCTTTGGGTAGCATGAGCATCGCTAAGCCCATCAAGAGCGAGGATGAGATGCATCGACTTTCGTGGACTTGTGAAAGGGGCGTCTGCTCTTTTATCAGCGTCGTTGAGCCGCTTATTATAAAAGCGAAGGACTACGCCAGTTTGGCTGCCGCTATGCGCGACTTCCAAGCAGCAATGAAAGACCAGAAAATGCTCCTGAAACCCCGGATTTAATAGCTTATAAAGGCTCCGGCCTGAGCGTGTCAGACCCCTCGTGTAAACTCTGAGGGCGAAGTTAGGGTATGGGGCGTGAGCGCTCGTTATTTTGGGAGTTATGATGACGTGGTGGAATGAATTACTTGAGCGCTGCGTCGCCGAAGTGCGTGAGCAGCCCTTTGCGTCGCGCTCGATATTGGCTCCAACTGCTTTTGCGCGCCGTTCGCTGCGCGTCGACCTGACACAAGCCTTAGCCGAACAGGGATTGCCGCTCAGCGGATGGCAGATTTTAGCGCCCCAAGAGTTCAAAAGGCTCTTCCAGTTTGGCCAATTACTGCGCGCCCCCCGGGAGCTTCAATTAGCCTTACTTCAAGCTTTCGCTCAAAATAGCGGTCTGCTCGGTTACCGCTCCCCGCGAGCGTGGCGCGATCAACTACGGCTGGCTCAAGCCCTGCTCAGCGAAGACCTAGAAGCACTCGAACCTGAAACTCTGAATGCAGGCCTAGCCGCCTCACCGCGCCTGCAACGTTTTGCCCAGTTGGTAAGAAAAGTTGCCTCGGAGGTCGACGGCAGGGAGCCGCTTTCGGCGGCTGAGGCTAGCCCCTCGCCGGAAAGCTTACTGCTGTCGCTCCCCTTACCCCGGCTCCCCAAACGCCTAGAAGCCTTGTACGCTCGTTTGGGTGTTGAAACCTTGCAGGGAACGCCCGCGGACCAGCGCTTTGTTCAGGTCGCTAAGACACCTCAACATCTGGCAGAGGCTGCGGTTGAAGCTTTGCAAGGGCGCGGCTCAAAACGTGTCGCGTTGGTGCTGCTCGATGCGGCACTTGCTGGGCCGATAGGTCGTGCTCTAGATGCAGCTGGAATCCCTTGGATGGGCAGTCAGAGGCGAGCATCGGGCTTTGACCCGGACCTTCGGCGGCTTGCCGAACATCCCTTGGCTCGCCAAGCTGAGATAGCCTGTACCGATTCGTTGGCAGAGCAGGTTAAGGGACTCTCCGAACGTATCGACCTGGCTGCCAAGGAGCTTGTCGGGTATGGTGATTTTCATCTGTCTGGTGGTGCATTTGTCGACCAAATCCACGCGTTGTTAGAGCGCGACTTACCGCGGGTCGGTTGGTCTTCGGGAACCGTGCATGTTCTTCCAGGCTCCGCATGGCCCGATGCCAGCTACGACGAAGTGCAATTGGTGGGTGCCGGGCGCGGCAAGTTGGCTAGCGCCTTAGGCGACCACACCCCGTTGCTGACGCCGATGGATCGGCAACTGCTGCATGTATTGGGTTTGGTCAGCTTTGATTTGGGCAGCGGGAGTGAAATTCAAAAGGATTGGCTCGCTGCCTGGTCACAAGCGGCCCCCACCCTCAGCGTCTCGTGGTTGTCACGCAACGCTTCGGGCAGAGCTTTGGTTCCTGATCGCTGGGCAAAAGAGTTGGCACGAGGCTGCCAAACCCTTCCCGTTACCGAGACAGCCATAAGCCAAGCGGTTCCGGCTGCGCTTGACTCCCAGACCCTTCCGCCAATTAGTTTTCGCAGTTGGAGCCCGAGCCGCATCGAGACCGTGATGCGCTGCCCGCGCCAGGCGCTGCTCAAGCGCTTCCTCAAGCTCGAAGCGAACGAGCCCAGTGAAGGCCTGGAGAGCCTGTCGAGCCCAAAATGGAATGGTATTGCACTGCATACGATCATCGATCGGGCAATGAAGCGGGTACTCAAAGGAGACTCCGACTTTAAGCAGATCAGTGGGCTGCTCGAGGCCGAAGTGGAACGCTTTCTCGCCGAGATCACCCCCCCCCTTCCAAGCGGATTGATGTCGCCGCTACAGCGTAGCTTTATGGGCCGTTTCCAAGCTCTTATCGAGCGCGTCGAGGACGGGACTTTTAGCGCTGTTCTGGCCAGCGAAAAAGGACTTACCGACGATCCAGGAAACCAGCTTACGAGTGTAAAACCAGGGGTTTATGCAAAATGTGATCTTGTCCTGCGCGACGCTCAAGGGCGAAAGCTCCTCGTCGACATTAAGAGTTCGGCAGCCAAAGATAGCGGTTCGCTGAAGACAAGCGAGCGTTCGGGTAAGTCGGTGCAACGAGGCATCTACCTCAGCCTGGTCGCCGATGCAGCCGCCTCGGCCATGCTCTATCTCGGCGGCGGTACTGAGCCCCTGCAACTTGCACAACAAGACGGCGAGGAAAAACAGGTCGCCCTTGAAGTGTTACGGCGCGCCCAGACCCATGTTGATCGGGGCGCTTTCCCCCCGGAGCCGGATCAGAAATTTGGTCCCTGCGAATATTGCGACGTGCGCTCGGCTTGCCGGCCCTTCGACTCCGAATGGGTTCATGCCCTGCAGCAACATACGCCCAAGTTTGAGGATTCTGTACTCAAGATGGCACGAGCGGCCGCCGAGAAGGAGCAATCGTGAAAGACAGCGCAGCTCGCCTTAGGGTACGCCAAGATTTTGCTCACAACCTACGCCTGAGCGCTGGAGCTGGTGCGGGAAAGACCGAAGAGCTGACTCGGCGGGCGGCCCACTGGCTGATCCACGGCGCTCCCGATAGTTTTAGTGCGAACCGCCGCCAGCAGGCGCTTGTCATGCTGACCTTTACGGACGCGGCCGCCGCCGAAATGGGTGACCGCCTCGAGGGGCTGCTCGATAACTTATGTGGCGACGAAGGCTACACCGGTGGCAGCTCCAGCCTGATGCCCATTGGCAGTGAGATCATCGAGTTTTCAGGTATGAAACGCGAGCAAATCGCAGAGCGCGCCCGCGAGCTGTTAGACGCTCCGCCGCTACGCGTTTCAACCTTTCATGCCTTCTGCCTCGAGTTGCTGCGCGACTACGGGGAACGCATCGGTATTGGCGGCGACCTGCGACTAGAACCCGCCGAACCCAAGCTGCTCTTGATTCGCCGGCGCGCCGCCTGGGAAACGGTTAGAGAAGCCTTCTCAGGTGCCAACCCAATACGCTTGGAACGGTCCTTTCGAAGCGACTGGTTGGTCGAAGTCCTGGTGGCTCTTTGTCCGAGCCCCTGGGTTCCGGCGCACCGCCTTGACCGGCTACCAGAGATCTTGAGCTCCGTTGAGACTTACGAATTTCTGCGTAACATGGGGCAAGCTCTTGAGCGCCTGCGCGACATACTAGCCGATCTTCCTGGCGGTATCGGCAACTCGGTCCCGGCGCTCAGGCTCGCTGCTCTAGCGGGCCAAGAGACACCGGACTGGCGAGCTTTTTATGGTGACCTCGCAGCCGTCGCCAAGAAAAAGG
>JAPKCE010000307.1 GCA_028823075.1 Myxococcota bacterium | reverse complement strand
CAGTAATGGCCACCTCTGAAGGGGTACAAAGCCACGAAGAGATCGAAATGCGCTTCCCCAGCTCGGGCTCTTATTACCTGCGCATCTACTCCATCGATACTCGGCCTGAAGCTGGCTACAACCTGACCCTAACGGAGTTGGATTAAATTGATGCTGCCTTTGCTTTTGGCGATCGCTGCCCTTCAGATCGAAGTTTCCGTTAACGGAATCGAAACAGGCCACAGTTGCCGAATTCAAAACATCGCTACCGAAGCCGAGGCCGCAACCGGTGAACAGGTCAACTGGGATAAGGGCAGCGGTGTTGATATTCGCATCTTCTGCCGCCGAGCCACCGGCGATCTCGTGAGCATTAAAAAGAATGTACGCGGTAAACAGAGCTTTAATCTGAAGATGGGCTTCGCGATCATCTGGACTGAACGAGACGGCGACCGCATCGACGCCCGCGTGATTTTAAAGCGCAAAGGCGGAGACGAGGTGGTGGAGGCAGCACCAGGTGCCCAAACGCCTTTGCTCGCCGGCGACTGGAGCGCCGAGAGTTTTGATGACGAAAAGAACGGCTGGCGCAAGGATTCACTAAAAGTTCGTCAAGGTGCCACCGTCGAACGCAGCACCGATTTAAGCTCCGGAAAAATTCGTCTGGGCCTAAACGGCGGCAAAGGACAGGTTGAATTGCTCAGGGGCGACGGCAGCAGCGCTGGCTACGGTCCAGCGGGCTCGTGGATCGTTTTACCCCCTAATAGATACCACATCACCGTCGTTCGGCACGAAGACCTCGCACAAGTTGCCCATCGTGTCGGCGAGGTCGTTTTACGGCCCAATGCCGAACTTGAGCGTTCGGCGAACCCGGTGCTCGGCATTTTAAAGTGGGCCCTCAAAGAACCCCTCGGTGAGCTCAAGGTCTACGACGAGAGCGGTGAGAAACTGCTCGCAGAGGGCCTGCGCGGCGAACGCTGGAAGCTCAGCCCGGGCAGTTATCGCCTAAGTTACCAACTGCCCTCGAACGCTATTCTCGCCCAACAATTAGGTGCCAAAGCAAAGCTCATCGAAGTTCGAGCAGGGCGCTCAACCTCGTTTGGCGATCGGCCCGTATTCGGACAAGCCATCGTGCGCTTACGTCGAGGGAATGCGCCGCAATACGGGCACGTGGAGATTCTCAACCCTGCCGACGGTGAACTCGCAGGGCGATTTAATATTGGTCAAATGGTTAAAATAGCTCCCGGAAGCTGGCCCTTACGCGCCGTTGCAAGCGACGGTAAAGTGATCACCCATGATAAACCCCTGGTGATTCGCCACGGGAAAACCACCAGCGTTGATCTGCAACGCAAGCAGAGCCGCCTGAGGGTAAACCTAAGTAAGGACGGCAAGCACGCAAAAGGCTTGTGGCAGGTGCTGCGCTCAGGAAGTGATGAGCCGAAACAGGCGGTCAGCGGCGAGGCGATGGACCTTGATCCCGGCGAATGGTTGCTGCGCTTAAAATGCGCCAGCGGGCGAGGCGGTCAAGAGCGTAAAATTACTTTGCAAGCCGGCGTCGACCTCGAAGAAGAATTCCTCTGTAACTAGGCTGCTTTCAAGCCAGCACAGCAGCAGCGACCGCCATGTAAATGGCGATGCCGATAAGGTCGTTGGCGGTGGTTACGAAGGGCCCAGCAGCAATGGCAGGGTCGATGCCCAGGCGACGAAACAAACTCGGTGCAATGCCGCCGATGGCCGCCGAGATGGTCATCACCACGAAGAGACTCAGAGCGACGATAATGCCGATTTTCGGATTGCCGTGCCAAAAGGTAGCGCCGAGACCGAGCAGAAGACCACAAGGAACACCGATGAACAGGCCGGTCATGCTTTCGCGACCAAAGTGAAGCCAGGCTTGTCTGTCAACGTTACGCCCGGCCGCATGGCTACGAATTAAAATCATGGCGCTCTGGGCGCCTACATTACCCGCCATCGCGGTAATCACCGGCACAAAACTGATGAGCGCCATATTATCGATCAAGGTGCCCTGAAAATGAAACAGCATCCAGCCGGTGACGACGCTGCCGATCAAGTTGATGAGCAACCAAGGAAGACGGATAAAGGCGACGCGCATCGGGCTGCGTTGATGCAGTAACTCATCAGCGTCCGAGCCAACCATCAAAAACGCGTCTTCATCGGCTTCTTGAGCGAGCACCTCCATCACGTCATCGGCCATAATACGCCCCAAAAGGCGCTCCTCAGCGTCGACGACGGCTAAGGTGATGATGTCGTATTTGGCAAAAATATGCGCCACTTCTTCTTGGTCAACATCGGGCTGAACATCGATGAATTTGGGCTCGAAAATCTCGGCGATCGGCGAACCGGGCTGAGCGAGGGCTAACCGCGCCATGCGCACAACACCGATGAAACGATGATGGCTGTCGGTGACGAAAATATGATGCATCGAGTCGGCATCATCGCGACTAGCCCGCAACACATCGAGAGCCTCACAGGCCGTCGCCCCATAAACGATCGAGGCGATCTCGGCCTGCATAAGCCCGCCGGCGCTGTCCACGGGGTACTGCAAAAGAGAGCGCAGATCGGCGGCCTCGGCGGGGTCGTCCCGGCGCACACTAGCCAACACGGATATCTGCGTTTCTTCTTCTAAACCACCCAGCAGATCAGTGGCGTCATCGGAGTCCATATCACGGATGAGCTCGGCGATTTCGTCCGCGCTGCGGCCAACAAGAAGGTCCTGACGCTCTTTGGCGTCGAGATAGATTAACAACCCCGCGCGCGCCTCGACGTCGAGCACTTTGAGAATCTGCGCATGCTCTTGAGCACTGGTCTGATCAAACAGTTCGGCGATGTCAGCGGCGTGCATGGCGCCCAAGGTTTGGGCGTCGAGGACGGGTCGCTCTAGGTCAGTTTCGCTCATGGTACCGTTTGGCCTGAAAGCGCCAATTAAGGTAAGCTGAAATTGATCAAACTGGCGCGGTCGGCAGGACTTAACCCGCGCAGAGCGGCCTCTGGAAGTAGTGAAACCGCCCTCGCCTCAGCTGCGGCTGCAGCTCGGTTTGGGTTTTGCGCCACAAAGATGATCAAGGTGATCTGGCCGCGCGCCGGTACCGAGACTGGGTTCCAGCGCAGAGTAACCACGTCGCGATTAAGCACAGCCTCCGAGGTTCGACTCGGTGCCCCCTGACCTTGATGAATGAGCGAAATGCTCGGATCGCCAACACCGTCGGCGTCGTCGCTAACCGCCCAATCATCGTCGACGTTAAGCGTTTGATCGCCATCGCTGCTGCTGACCAATTCGGTATCGGTATCGCTGCCTAAATTACCGTAGAAATGCAGATTGACCGAACGAGGCAACTCCGAAGGGTTACGCAGACGCACAAAGAACCGTCCAAAATTACGAAGGTCAGCATCGTCGCCGGGATGAGCGACATAAAAGCGCCGCTGAACTTGAAAACCAGCAAGCTCGACCTCTTGAGCTGTATACACCCGAGCATCCCAGTCTACCGACTCTGTTCCACCGCGATAGGGCACATTATTGACGCGCAAAATTCCAAACCCATCCCAGGCGTCGATGGTACCGTTTAATAGATATTGATAGGGGCTGTAGGGGTCCCAGGTGTAACCATCAGCGTCGGCGATGGCACTAAACCGGCAATTACGGCGGCAGCCATCGTCATCGACAATGTTGCCA
>JAPKCE010000306.1 GCA_028823075.1 Myxococcota bacterium | reverse complement strand
CTCTCGAGCCCTTGTTGCCAAGCAAATGCCAGACCTTGAACAGGGTTTTGCGCGTTTTGGTTGCGCGACCTGGCCGAGCCAAACCAACTTTATTTTGGTCGATTTCAAGCAGCCTTTTGATCCGCTTTTCAACAAGTTTCTGGCGGAAGGTGTGATCTTACGTCCTATGACGGGCTACGGTTTGCCGAATTGCGCTCGCGTCAACATTGGAACCGAAGGTGAGCATGCGCGCCTTTGGGCGGCCTGCGAGAAAATTCTATGAACGGTTTCGTGATTGCCATCGATGGCCCGGCCGGAGCCGGTAAGAGCAGCGTTTCCAAACGGGTAGCCCAGCGGCTCGGGTTTGCGCTGGTGGATACGGGAGCTTTGTATCGATGCGTTGCCCTATGCGCGCTCGATGCCGGCGCCGACCCCGGCGATGATCGGGCGCTCGGCGCTTTAGCGAGCGCCGCCGAGATTTCTTTTCGCACCGAGACGACGACCAATCGCGTCTTTTTGAACGATGCCGAAGTGACCGAGCGGATTCGCCTTCCCGCAGTCAGCGCTTTGGCGTCCAAAGTCAGCGCTCAGCCGGCGGTGCGAGCTGGCTTGCTCGATCAGCAGCGGCGCTTGGGTCAAAAGCCGCCCGGAGCTGTCCTTGAGGGGCGCGATATCGGCACCGTGGTATTTCCCGATGCCCAATTAAAAGTCTTTCTTACGGCCAGCCCTCAGGAGCGCGCCCGACGCCGAGCAGCTGATTTACAGGCTGCTGGTGAGCCGGTCGACTTGCTCGAGTTGACGGCGCAGATCGCCGAGCGAGATGAGCGCGACAGTTCGCGCGCTCACGCCCCTTTGAAGTGTGCGGACGACGGTCTTGAACTGGTAAGCGACGGACTGACCCTTGACGAGGTGGTGGCGCGCATAGTCGGCTGGGCGAAACAGCGAGGTGCCGCATGAAACAACCCCATGTCCTACCTTTTGAGCGCCCGGCTGCTGATTTGGCGCAGCGCATTGAAACTCTGGAGCCGATGGTCGCCGGAAACCCGGAGTTGGCCGAGCCTTTACAGGCTTTGCAAGAGGCCCATCGAGACCTTGAAACGCGCCTCATCGCCGAGCTGACGCGCTGGGATCGGGTGCAACTGTCGCGCCATCCTCAGCGTCCTTACACGCTCGATTATGCCGAACTGGCCTTCGACGACTTTTTGGAGTTGCACGGCGATCGGCATTTTGCCGACGATGGCGCCATCGTTGGTGGCCTGGCCAAGCTGAATGGTCGTAAAGTGATGCTCATCGGTACTCAAAAAGGCCGCGGTACGCTGCAGAACATGCGTCGAAATTTCGGAATGCCGCGCCCCGAAGGCTATCGAAAAGCGTTGCGACTGATGCGCCTCGCCGAGCGTTTTTGTCTACCGATCGTTACGCTCATCGACACGCCGGGAGCCTATCCTGGCATGGGTGCCGAAGAGCGCGGGCAGGCCGAAGCCATCGCCTTTAATCTCGAAGCGATGATGAGTCTAAAAGTTCCGGTCATCTGTGTGGTCATCGGCGAAGGCGGCTCGGGCGGCGCGCTTGCGATTGGCGTCGGCAACAAGGTCATGATGCTTGAACATGCTGTGTACTCGGTGATTTCACCTGAAGCGGCCTCGGCGATTTTGTACCGTGAACAGGGGCGCGCCCAAGAGGCCGCCGAAGCTCTGCGACCCACCGCCAAAGACTTGCTGAATCTTGGGGTGATCGACAAAATTATCGAAGAGCCTCACGGCGGTGCCCATCGAGAAGCCGGTGCTATGGCGGAGCGTTTGGCCGAAGCGATCGGTAGGGAACTCGACGAGCTTGCTAAGCTCAGCGAGGAGCAGCTTGTCGAGCAGCGGGTGCAACGTTTCCGCCAACTCGGCGTGGTCGCTACTCACCCGCCAGAAGGTTGAGCAACAAGTAGGCATCGCCGGAGAATTCGCCGCCGTCGGCTTGTTGTCCGCGGTCTCTTTCCGCTGCAAACCCAGAATCGTTTGTTTGGCTGGCGCGGTTGCCATTGGCGACAATTGCCTGCCGGTTGTTGCCTCGAGCCCGCTTTGCTTCTAGGTTCCGAGGACGCCGTGGAGAACAACAATGTCACAACGTCAATATATCCTAGTTTTTTGTCTGGCCTTGAGTTTGTCCTGTTCCGAATCGCCCGACGGAATTGGCTCACAAATCTGCGGTAATGGCGCTCTTGAGGCCGGTGAGACCTGCGATGATGGAAACACCATCGATGACGATGCTTGCACCGCCGCCTGCCAAATTGCGGCCTGCGGTGATGGGGTGTTGCGCGGCGACTTAGGTGTCGATGAACAGCCGCTCGAGGTCTGCGATGATGGCAACGCGGAAGCGGCGGATGGTTGCACCGATATCTGCCAACTGGCGCGCTGCGGCGACGGGCGTTGGCGTCAGAATGTGGAGCCAGGGGAGCTTGGGTTTGAGGCCTGTGACGACGGTAACATTATGGATGACGATGCCTGCCTTGGTCATTGTGAAGCGGCGCGCTGTGGCGATGGTGTGCTGCGCCTTGACTTAGCAATTGGCGACAGTGATTTTGAGGCCTGCGACGACGGCAACGAACTCGATGACGATCATTGCCTAAGCAATTGCGTGGCTTCGAGTTGCGGTGACGGAGAGCTCGGACCGGGCGAGGGTTGCGATGATGGTAACGATGTCGATGACGATGATTGCGCAAATTGCCGCCCCGCAAGCTGCGGCGATGGCGCTGTGCAAGACGGTGAATTCTGTGACGATGGAAACGATGACAACAGCGACGATTGCCTGTCGACTTGCGCTCGGGCGCGCTGCGGTGATGGCCATACACGTTTCGACGTTGAGCAATGTGATGATGGCAATGGTGAGGACTTTGATGCCTGCACGAACGCTTGTGAGCCGGCGCGCTGCGGCGACGGTTTGTTACGCCTCGGCCTGGAACTAAACGACGACGGTTTTGAGCAATGCGACGACGGTAACCAAGAAAACGGCGACGGCTGTTCGGCTGTTTGTTGGCACGAGAACTGTGGCAACAGCCGGGTAGATGTGGGCGAGGAATGCGATGATGGGAATACTGAAGATGATGATGATTGCAGCAACGACTGTCGCCAAAACCGCTGCGGTGATGGCCGGGTAGGTGGCGCTGAAAGCTGCGATGATGGAAACCGCAGCGACAACGATGCTTGTTTAAGCAATTGCCAGCGTGCCAGCTGCGGCGATGGCAACCTGTTCGTCGGTGTGGAAGATTGCGACGATGCCAACGATAGCGATGGCGATGACTGCGTTGGTGGATGCCGTTTGTCGCGCTGTGGCGACGGCTTTGTCCATCTCGGGGTCGAGGCCTGTGATGATCGAAACCAAGAAAACGCCGACGCCTGTCGCAACAACTGCTTAGTGGCTCGTTGTGGCGATGGTGTGCGTCGTCAGGATCTGACCCCCGAGGAACCTGGCTACGAGGCCTGCGACGACGGCAATCTGATCGACACCGATAACTGTAACCAGAATTGTCAGGTGTCGCGCTGCGGTGACGGCCTTCGCAACCCGGGTGAACAATGCGATGATGGCGATGACGATGATGGTGATGATTGCACCAGCGAATGCCTGAACGCCCGCTGCGGTGACCGCCATTTACATCGTGGCGTCGAGGAATGCGACGACGGTAACCGCACGGAAGATGACGCT
>JAPKCE010000305.1 GCA_028823075.1 Myxococcota bacterium | reverse complement strand
CCTAAAGATACTCAAGGAGAGCTAAGCGCTGGTTCTTTGTATCTGCTGCAACGCTGGCAAGAAGGAGAGATGATCGAATGCGAATAGCCCTAATTGCGATCGCTATTTTGACCCTGCCTACTCAGGTTTTTGCAGAACCTTCGGCGCCCGTGTGCAGTGCCTCGAGCGCACAAGAATCATTGCATTATTTGCGTCGTTTAAGCTTGGATCTACGCGGTCATTTGCCGAGCATTAGCGAATATGAATTCGTGACTAGTCAAGGCTCGGTGAGCGCCCAGCAGATCGATGAGATGCTGGTTTCATCTGGGTTTGTTGGGCAAATGCGGCGCTATCACCGCAAGTTGCTCTGGGTGAACATCGGTAACCAGCGTCTGGCAGGTAACTTTTGGCAGCTTTCTAACGCAGGGCGCGGTTCGCCGGCTTACTGGCTGACAGCCGGCGGGCGGGCCACAAATTACCGCGGCGCTCGGGTCCCGTGCGGTGACTTTGAGCATTATGAAAACCCCGACGGAACCTATCATACCGAGCCCCATCCAGACCCTGACAGCGCGGCAGCGGGCGTGGTACAAGAGGGGTGGCGCTGGGTGCAGCCCTATTGGAACCCCGACCAACCAGTAAAGATATGTGCCTTTGATGCTCAATCGGCGCTGACGGCGGCAAATGAGACCAACCGCGGCCCGCCGGTCGTCGATTGCAGCACCTCGCAGGCAGTGCGCAGCACGAAATGCGGCTGCGGGCCGAACCTTCAGTGGTGTCCTAATCGCGATACGGTGCGCGTCATTGCTCGCTCGCTTGATGAGCAGTTGTTGCGCTTTGCCGACTCCATCGTGCGCGATGGCCTGGCCTATTCGCAGTTGCTGACGAGCCGAAGCATGGAGATCAACGGCCCCATCGCTCATTATCTGCGCTACCAAACTCAGGCGCCGGGTATCTCTTATATTGTGACCGGGGATCAGGGCTATTCTGTGCCCCAGGACCTAACCTTTGACCAAGTCGATGAATGGCGCACGGTGCAGCGCAGCGAGATGCATGCTGGGCTGCTGACCATGCCCTCGTTCCTGACCAAGTTTCAGAGTAATCGCGGGCGCGCCAACCGTTTCTTTAACGCCTTTCGATGTGAGTCGTTTCAGGCGCCGCCCGGTGGCTTGCCGGCCACCGACGATGCTTGCCATCAGGAGCCGAACCTAACCAAGCGCTGTGGCTGTAAATACTGTCATGTGAGCGTTGAGCCGACGGCGGCCGCCTGGGGGCGTTGGTCAGAGGCTGGAATTAAACCCTTGATCGCCGAGGCGGATAGCGACGCTTATCCCGCTCATGACCCGCTTTGTGCACCTGGCGGGGGACAGGCAGGATCATCGCGTTGTCGACTATTTTACATCAACGAGAGTTACGCGGAAGACGACCCAAGAAAACCCTATGAAGGCTATCTTCGAGCCTATCTGTTTTCCGACCATTTAGGCGAAGACAACGGCTCGTTTGCCGGCAATATCGAAGTTGGCCCCGTCGCATTGGCGGCTGGAATCCTAACGCCAGAGGATGGTAGCTTTGCGCGCTGTGTCAGTCAGAAAATGTTCGAACATTTCACGGGCCGCAGCTTTCGCCCGCTCGATGACCCTTTTAAAGCCAGTTTGAGCAGCAGTTTTCAGAGCAGTTTCGATCTGCGTCAGTTGATTCGTAGTATCGTTATGAGCTCAGAATACCGGCAAGCTGCGCGCTTCGGGTTGACCCAGCAAGGAGATCAGCCATGAGAAGTGCATGCCTTCTTTTCTGCGTCGCGTGTTCTGCCACCGAAGCGCCGCCCGCCTTGGTGCCACCTGCGGTCGAGTTACCGCATTTTGAAGAGCATTGGGGCACTGTTGCCGATGTCGACGAAGGGCAGAACTGGGGGCATCCGGATCAGGTGCCTCAGGGGCAGATGCCGCGCCGGCTCGAAGTCGAACATCTGCGCAACTCGATACCTTTGCTCTTTGACGGCATTCAATGGACCGATAATTTGGAGCGTCCGATGTGGGATGTTTTGAGCCGCACTCTGGGTGAAGCAGACTATCTTGAGATCACCGAGATGAACAACGAACCGTCGCCGTTGTTCGCAAAATTCATGGATGATATGGCGGCACAAGTCTGTAAAAAGGCGCTCGACCGCGACGCGCTTAACGCTCAGGCTGAGACTCGCTTGCTGTTGCGCTATGCTGGCGACGTCAAACAGAACCTGCGCTGGCTTCGGCTCAAGCTTCACGGTGTTTTGGTATTGCCAGGCGACGATTCTGGATTGGCCGGCTACGATTCGCTGCACGAAACGATCGTCCCTCAAGCGGGGGTAGGCAAAGCCTGGCTCGGCGTGTGCATGGCGATGCTCACCGCACCCGATTTCTTAACGTATTAAGGAGAACGCTTCATGGCTATGAAACGCAGAGATTTTGTAAAATCCCTCTCCTTGGGCAGCCTGGGTATGATGCTGGGACAGGGGCTGTCGATGCAGATGGCCTATGCCGCCGGAGAGCTCGACCCCACACGTAAATTCATTTTCGTCTATTTCTCGGGCGCTTGGGATATTTTGCTCGGCCTTGACCCGCGCGACCCCGACGTTTTTACCGACGCTGTTAAAGGTGAAACGGGAATTCAGCCCGCTTGGGATTTGATCGCCAGTCGCGGTCAAGGGTTTCAACTCGGTTTGGTGCAGGCCGACGGTACGCCTTATGTACTTGGTCCCTCGATGGCCTCGATGGTTCCTCATTTTGATGTCTGTTCGGTTATCCGAGGTATCTCGATGGATACGGTCACCCACGAGGTTGGGCGGCGCTATTTCCTAACGGGAATGATGCCGCGCGGCCTCAATGCCAGCGGCTCATCGATGGGCACGCGGGTTGTGGCTCAGCAGGGCGATCGCACCGCCATTCCGAACCTTGTTTGTCGTAGTGAGAGCTACAACGAAGGGCTGCCGATTTTTGCCAATGCCCTTAGTGTCGGCAGTGTCGCCGATTTGGTTTCGGCGCTCGAAGAGGGCCCGGAGGCACCGCCTTCTGATGGGGCAGTACGCCAGGCTTTGAACACCTTTCGTTCACAGCAAAACGGTTTTTGTGACCCCTCGTTATTCAATCGTTTCGGCATGCTCGATGCGGTTCGTTCGAGCACCATTAAGGCGCGTGATTTGGTTGAGGGCAGCGGCCAGGGAATGGGGCTGGGCGACCTCTTTAATTTCCGCCTCAGCCAGCATGATGAACTGCGTCAGCGCTATGGGTTTGGAGGGTACCAAACCGACAGCGCAGGGGCGCGTGCGGCGATGGCTTTTCAGGCGCTTAAATACGGGATCTCCCAATCGGTTACCTTTAGCGCAGCTTTGGGGCTCGATACGCATGACGATAATTGGTCGCTCGATCACCCGGGTCTGCAACAGGGGGGCTGGGATCTGGTAGCAACCTTGCTGAGCGACCTTAAAGCGACCGATGATCCGGATGTCGTCGGTAAGAAGCTGATCGATACGACGACGGTGGTCTGTTTCAGCGAGTTCAGCCGCACGCCGCTGCTCAATAATCGTGATGGACGTGATCATGCCATCGTCAATGCGTGTTTGCTGGCCGGAGCTGGCGTTCCTCAGAATAAATACTTTGGCGGCACTTCAGAGGTGGGAATGAACGCTATGCCGGTGAACCCCCAAACGGGTGAAGCTGCCTCGACG
>JAPKCE010000304.1 GCA_028823075.1 Myxococcota bacterium | reverse complement strand
GTCGAGCGCTCGGCCGAGAACCGCTGCTGCCGGCTGGTTGTACTTGGTCGCCACATGATCGAGCGAAACCGCCAGCGCCAAAAACTCGCCCAGCGAATCCCAGCGCAGATGGTTCTCTTTTTCAAATTGTTGGACATGCTTGGGCGCCGAGCCACCGGCTCCCGTTTCAAAAAGGCCGCCGCCGTTCATAAGCGGCACAATACTGAGCATTTTCGCCGAGGTCCCGAGTTCGAGAATGGGAAACAGGTCAGTGAGGTAGTCGCGCAGCACGTTGCCGGTAACACTAACCGTATCCTCGCCGCGGATGATGCGCTGCAAAGTGAACTCACAAGCCTGCGTCGGCGCCATAATGTGAAACTCAAGCCCGCTGGTGTTGTGGTCCTTTAGGTAACGCTCGACCTTGGTGATGAGCTGGGCATCGTGAGCGCGCTTCGAATCGAGCCAAAAGACGGTGGGCATGCCCGTGGCGCGCGCCCTGGCAACCGCCAGCTTGACCCAATCTTGAACCGGGAGATCTTTGACCTGACAGGCGCGCCAAATATCACCGGCCTCGACCTCATGGCTCATTAACAGCGCACCGGCGCTGTCCACCACACGCACCGTACCGGCGCTTGCGACTTCAAAAGTCTTATCATGCGAGCCGTACTCTTCAGCCTTTTGCGCCATAAGCCCGACGTTCGGCACCGAGCCCATGGTCGTCGGGTCAAAAGCGCCGTTGGCGCGGCAAAAACGCATCACCGCATCGAACACGCCGGCGTAACTGCAATCTGGAATCACCGCTTTGGTCGCCTGAAGCTTACCGTCTTTATTCCACATGCAACCCGAAGTGCGGATCATCGCCGGCATGGACGCATCGATGATCACGTCGCTCGGGACATGCAAATTGGTAATGCCGCGATCCGAATCGACCATCGCCAAATCGGGGCCTGTTTCATAGCCGGCGGCAATGTCCGCTTCAATCGCCAAACGGCTCGCTTCAGGGAGTTCGCCTAGACGACCGAGAAGGTCGCCAAAACCGTTGTTCACGTCCACGCCAAGCGCCTCAAAAGTCTCACCATGTTTGGCGAAAAGGGCTGCGAAATAAGCGCGCACGCCCTGTCCGAAAATGATGGGGTCGCTGACCTTCATCATCGTCGCCTTCAAATGCAATGAGAACAAAACACCCTGAGCCTTAGCGTCGGCAAGCTGCTCGGCGAGAAAGCCTTTTAGGGCCTCGACGCTCATGAAAGTGGAATCGATGATCTCACCTTCAAGGAGGTCAAGCCCGCCTTTTAGCAAGCTCACGGAGCCTTCTTTATCGACGTGTTCAATGCGCGCCGTCGTGGCCGATGCCATCGTAACCGATTGCTCGTTGTGGAAGAAATCACCGGCGCTCATGGTGGCGACATGGCTCTTGCTATCGCTCGCCCAGGCGCCCATCGAATGGGGGTTGGCACGCGCATAAGCTTTGACGGCCGCCGGCGCACGGCGGTCCGAGTTGCCCTCGCGCAGCACCGGGTTTACAGCGCTGCCTTTGACCTTGTTGTAGGTCGTGGCGATGGCGGTTTGTTCAGAGTTTTGTGGGTCTTCCGGATAATCCGGCAGCGCGTAACCCTTGGCTTGAAGCTCGGCGATCGCCGCTTTGAGTTGCGGCAATGAGGCGCTGATGTTCGGCAGCTTGATGATGTTCGCCTCGGGTGTTTTTGCCAAAGCACCAAGCTCGGCCAGGGCATCATCAACGCGCTGCTCAGGCTCTAAATATTCGGAAAACACAGCCAAAATGCGAGCCGCCAAGCTGATGTCCTTGGTGATCACATCAACACCGGCGGCCTGGGTAAATGCCTGGACGATGGGCAAAAACGAATAGGTCGCAAGCGCCGGGGCTTCGTCGGTCTTGGTGTAGATGATGGTGGGTTTGGCGTTCATCAGCATTTCCTTCTCGGTTGACGCGGGCTTGCACTGGCCTGTTTTGACCCCTTTTGCCAAGGCCAGGACCCGATTAACGCGTGCCAAAGGCCGGCGGGGCGTTTACACAGCCAACACCCTTAGGAGAACCGGCCATGAGCCTACTTAATTACAGCCATGAAGTGACCCAAATCGACGGCAGCGTCGGCGATTTAAGCGCCTACCAGGGCGAGGTCTTATTAATCGTCAACACGGCCAGCGAATGTGGCCTAACGCCGCAATTCGAAGGCCTGCAAAAGCTGCATGAAACCTATGGCGACCAGGGCCTTCGGGTGCTCGGCTTTCCCTGCAACCAGTTCGGCGCTCAAGAGCCCGGTGAAGCCAGCGAAATCCAAAGTTTTTGCCAGCGAAATTACGGTGTCAGCTTTACTATGCACGACAAAGTAAAGGTCAATGGTGGCGACGCACACCCGCTCTTCGTGCAACTCAAAGAGGCAGCCAAAGGCGCCTTGGGCACCCAAGCCATAAAGTGGAATTTCGGTAAATTCCTCGTCGCCCGTGACGGCAGCATTCTCAAAAGGTTCGCCCCCACCAAAACACCGCTCGAACTCAGCTCAGCCATCGAAGGCGCACTAAAAAGCTAAGTTCTGTCGCAGCCAAAAATAAGACTCACTCCCCCGACGCCAGCCGACGCTGTGGTCTGCTCAAACACGGCCAACTCTGCTCAGTTTACGCATGCAAGATAGCCCCTTCCTTGCTACCCGGGCGCCGCTTGCAATTAGGAGCTCGGAATAATGCGCATCGCTTTTACTCTGCTGACCCTCGCTCTGACCGCCTGTCCTGATAACAGCCAAACCACGCCCGAACCTACGCCCGAACCCGTTTGGCAACTCCCCGAGTTAGTCACCGCCAGCGGCGATCTCGTCGATTTCAACGAGGACCCGAACGTGGTTGAAGTGGAGCTGCGCGCGATGCCCAGCGTGGTCGCTTTGGGTGACGCCGAGGATGTTTTGAATCTGCCGATGTGGACCTATAACGGCGTTTATCCGGGGCCCACTTTACGCGCCAAAGTCGGTGATGAGATCATCGTTCATTTCTATAACGACTTGAACGAACCCACCACGGTCCATTGGCATGGCTTGCGCATTAGCGACGAGATGGACGGCAACCCGCGCATCCAAGATCCCGTACCCGCCGGTGGCGAGTTCACTTATCGCTTTGTGGTGCCCGATGCCGGCTCGTTTTGGTACCATCCGCATATGCGCACCAATGTGCAGCTCGAACGCGGTCTGGCCGGCACCTTGGTGGTTCATGACCCTGCCGATCCCGAATACGATCGTGAGCGCTACATCGTGCTCGATGATGCCTCGCTCGATGGCGACCGTTTTGCGCCCTTTATGGCCTTTGGCGGTGAGTTGGTTCACGGGCGCTCGGGTAATGTTTTGCTCATGAACGGCAAGGTTAATGTCCCTCGTTATAAGGCTAAACAGGGCGAAGTCGAGCGCTGGCGCATGGTGAACAGCGCCAACGCTCGTACCTTTGAATTGCTGTTGCGCGGCGCCAAAACCTGGGTGATTTCTACCGATGGCGGCATGCTCGGTGATGGCGACAGCTATCCGGTCGAGCATATTCGGCTACCGGTCGGTCAGCGCTACGACGTTGAGGTGAGTTACGATGAGCCCGGCCAGTTTGAGCTTATCGGCATGTTCCCGCGGCTCACCGACGACAACCAGATCGAGTTCATCGAAATCCCGCTGGCCATCGTCGATGTCGAAGCCACCGGTGAGACCCCGCGTAACGT
>JAPKCE010000303.1 GCA_028823075.1 Myxococcota bacterium | reverse complement strand
AAGACGAACTGGCCTTATTGCTGCGCGGCGAAGTCATCTGGATCAAGGCCAAAGGCGCCAGCGGTTCTTGTGCCTGGGGTTCGTTTCAATCGGCTGTAAACCCGGTTTTTCGAGACCTGAGCGAGCGCATTATCATTGCCTCGAAGGGCAACTTTCGCCGCGCCGTTAAACGCAAGGTACGAGAGGAAAGTGGTCTGCCCTTTGAAAACACCATTTCCAAACCCGAGTTCATGGAACTGACTTTGGATGTCTGGAATTTCCCGCCCGAGTCGGCCAAACGCATTGGCCATCCGGCGCCCTTTCCCGTCGAGCTTCCAAGACGCTTAATCGAGCTTTATACCTTTAAGGGCGACCTGGTTTTGGACCCCTTTTTGGGGTCGGGTTCAACGGCCGTTGCCGCGTTGCGCAGCGATCGCCATTATGTCGGCTATGATTTAGACCCTGACTACATTGCTCTTGCTCAGCAACGAATTGAGGCTGAAAACGGCGAGGGCACCTAAAAACACCTGCTTGCACGTTCAGTAAAACAACTGTACAAACAATCAGGAGGCGCTATGCTCGAGCTCACCGATCGCCAACAGGAAGTCCTGGATTTTATCGGGGATTTCACCCGCTCAAACGGTTATCCGCCGACCATGCGAGAAATTGCTGCTCAGTTCGGGTTTTCGTCCACCAACGCAGCGGCTTCCCATGTGAAAGCCTTAGAAAAAAAGGGTGTTATTCGGCGCGACCAGAGGCGCTCTCGCGGCCTGGTCGTCTGCGACGAGCCGATAGCAACGCCGAGCAACCTTATCAATTTTCACCTGCCCGAAGAGCCGGTGCGGGTGCCGGTGCTCGGCCGCGTCGCCGCCGGCCAACCGCTGCTCGCCGAAGCCCAAGCCGAAGAGACTTTGCTCGTTGACCCTTTCTTCACCCAGGGGCGGCGAGACGATGTGTTCAGTTTGGTGATCAGCGGCGAGTCCATGATCGAAGCCGGCATTCACGACGGTGATTACGACTTTGTACGCGCCGCCCAGACGGCGCGCTCTGGCGACATGGTCATCGCCATGATCGACGGCGACACCACCTGTAAGTATTATTATCCAGAGGCCGGCAGTATTCGTTTGCAGCCCGCCAACTCGACCATGGCGCCTATTATTTGGTACGCTGACCAAGGGCGGGAATTCACCATTTTGGGCATCGTCATCGGCGTCTACCGCCGCGTCTAACGAAAGTAACAAAAGCTGGCGCGAAACTCAGGCTTGTTTAGGGTCTTTGTATGCTCAGCCCGAACACCCGCAGTCGCGCAGTTGCAGAAGTGGTTATCGGCGCCGCATTGCTTGGTCTTTGCGCGCTGCTTCTTGGCTTTGCTCGAAGTCTCGCTTGGGACAGCACTCGGTTAGCCGAAAGTGGCGATAGTTTACTGGCCTATACGCACCTGTTTTGGGCAGCTGGCCTGCCGCTTGCCTGGTGGCTTCGGCGTCAAATCCCAGAGCAGTTTTGCCGCCTTCTTCCCCTGCTTGGCGCCGCCGTCGCGCTGGCGATTATGGCTCCCGAAGGCCGTTTTGCTTGCATCATCGCGCTGGGTTATGCGGGTGCCATCGCCCTTGAGCCGCTACTGACTCGGCTCGAGCCGCGGCTAGCTAAACCCGGCCTCATACCCTGGGCGCTCTTCGCGTTGTTTGGTCTAATCGCTAGCGCCAGCGTTTTGCATCGCCACAACCACTTTGGCAGCGGCGCCTGGGATCTCGGCTGTTTCAGCCATTCGAGCTGGCTGGCGAGCCGCTTTGAGCCTTTGCAAAGCACGATTCTCAACGACGCCGGCGTGCATGTTCTCGGTGATCATTTTTATCCGGTGATCTTGCTGCTGGCACCGCTTCACTGGCTTGGCCTGGGCGCCAAGGGCTTGCTGGTAGCCCAGATTCTCGCCGTGGGCGCGGTCGCCTTCCCCTTTCATCGCTTCATCGCCCGCCGCACGGATTCGCCGCTGCTGCGCGCCGCCTTGCTCGCGGCTCTGCTTTTTAGTTTCGCCTTTCAATCTTCGGTCTACTTCGATTTTCACGCGCAAACCCTTGCGCTTTGGCCTCTTATGGAGGCCATCGATAGGCTTGACCGCGGGCGCTATAAATCCATGCTTCCCTGGCTCGCTTTGGTGTGGATTTGTAAGGAGAGCATGCCCTTGTACGTCGCTGCTTTTGGCGCCTACTTGGTTCTCTTTGTTCCGCAGGCGCGCAAACTGGGTTTGGCGCTTGGGCTGGGCGGGCTGGGCGGTTTGCTCATCACCGTAGGGTGGCTTCAGCCCCAATTATTGGCCGGCGGGCCGCAAGGTATGATTCACGCCGCCAACTACGAAGCCTTTGGAAAAAGCCTACCCGAAGCTGTGTTCGGAATGGCAAAGAACCCGCTGCGCACCTTGCTCATCGCCGTTTCGCCCATTGAAAAACGTATGGCGCTGCTCACCACATTTTGCGGCGCTGGCCTGATCGCCTTGCTCAAACCTCGCTATCTCATCCTTGCGCTGCCTACGCTGGTCGAGCGCTTTCTCAGCTCAAAACCACAGATGTGGGAGATGGGTTATCATTACGCCGCGCCGCTAACGCTCTTTGTCGCGGTAGCCGCGGTCGACGCGTTGCCGCGTCTGCAAAGCAACGAAAAGCTCTGGGCTTGGCGTCTGGAAAAACCGGTGCTTCTAGCGGTGATGGTACTGCTTCTGGCAGGTCTAACCAACGGCTACGCGTACCGCCACCACAGCAACTTTCTCACCTGGAACCACGATTATTTCTTGCCCAAAGCCGAGGCCCAGGCGGCGCGGCGTATGGTCGACCAGGTGCCAAAGGGAGTTAGCGTTGAGGCGATGAACCATGTTTTGGCCCATCTCGCCGACCGCAAGGACGCACGTTTTATCCGTAGCCAACCGCAAGCCGATTATGTGGCCTTCAGCTTGGCGCAAGATGACTGGACGCCAAAGCGCGGTAATATCTCGCCCGAAAAATACCGTAAGTTGCTCAATCGTATGATCGATGAACCGGATTACCAGTTGGTGTTTTCGCAAAAACTGGCGGTTCTCTTTACTCGGAGAATCGGTGATATGACGGCGGTCAGCCCGAGTCCGGAACTGACCAAGTTTTTGGGGCGCTAATGATCAAAGAGCGGATGCAATCTCAACTCGAATTGCAAAATAATCTGATCGCAAAAATGCTTGGTTTTTTCGATGCCAACCCGCTTAAGGCGGCAGCATTAACCGGGCTGGTTTTGGCCTTTTGTCACCCCTTCGTTTGGCCTGGTTCGGGCGGGCCACCGCATCTGCCCATGCTCGGCGCCATGGTCGCCTGGGTGGCGCTTATTCCGCTACTTCGTGCGGTCACTGTAGAGCGTAAACGGCGCACGCTAATCGCCATGGCCTACCTTAGTTTTGGCCTGCAATTGGCGATCAGCGTGTACTGGCTCGACGTGCCGATCAACCGCTTTGGTGGGTTGCCGCATATCGTCTCTGTGCTCGCCATTGTCGCCATCGCCGGGATCACCGGGACCTACTTGGCCGTGGGGTTTGTTTGCGCTCGTTTCGTTTCGCTTCGTCTCGGTTGGAGCATGCGCTGGACGCTGCCGTTTTTCTGGTTTAGCGGCGATTACATTCGCGGGGCGTGGATTTACGGCTACCCTTTCAGCGGTTTCCCCTGGGCGCATCTATCAGCCACTCAGGTCGAGCATCCGCT
>JAPKCE010000302.1 GCA_028823075.1 Myxococcota bacterium | reverse complement strand
GCGTACCGCCACCGTTGTTTTGCTCGATGCTCAGACGCGGGTCGAGCACGCTGCTGACCACCAAGTTACGCAAGGCTGCGCCGCCGCTGTTGCGCGCGACAAAGCGCAACTCGACGATATCGCCCGGTGTCAGAGGTGCTCCGTTAAGATCCTCTGCCTCAAGACTCGAATCGACCAGGATAGGACCCCTGGCGACCACCATATTCGGCGCCGTCAAAGCGCTACTGGCCTCACCGAGAACGTTGAGCGTCGCCTCGTTGCTCACCAAAGTGCCATCCAAGGCCGCGCCGATGGTGGTCAGAAAGACCACCGTCCGCGTCTCACCGGCGGGCAGACGCCCGGAGATGCTAAGCGTTTGACCATTACATTCGGCATTCATCAGACCCACATCAAAGCTCTGTACAGTGCAGCCGGTCAAAGGCGCCTGCAACAGATCGCTAACGCTCAAACTGCCTTCTCGATTGCCGCTGTTGCGCAAGGTGATGGTGTAGCGGAGCTGGTCACCAGGCACCAAAGGCGCTCCGTTAACATCTTCGCCAAACTTAGCTGAGCTGCTCAGGTTAGGGCCATCGACAACGCCAAAGACGGTCGGGTCGATGGGACCAGGAACCGCCGGGTCATCGCTGGCCATGGGCTGTTCGAGAAAATTGGCGCTCATAAAGAACTGCAAAGAGACCTGCGCAGGGTCGGCACCTTGCACCTGACCTTGGATGAAGATCTGTTGGTCATCGAGCGCATCGACGCTAACGCCCGTGATGGTGAGCGTTCGACTTTGTACGTCGTAGCTTGAAGACGCCCCAAAAACGCTGGGTGTAGCGAGCTGTGGTGGCCAAGTTGCGCTCAAGGTGAGCCCGGCGGCACCGGTGCTTCCGATGTTGCGAACGAGCAGACGGTAATCGACGTTATCGCCGATCTCAAAGGAGCCGCCGTTACGGTCGCTGACCGTCAATTGCGGCGTGCCCATGTTCGGCCCGATGATCTCTGTCTGCACTTGATTTGTCGAAAACTCGGCCTGTTCCGCCGAACGGATTTGGGCGCTGTTACGGATGATGCTGCCGGCCTCGGCGTCATCGTTTACGCGCACGTTAAAGGTCACCGTACAACTCGCCCGACTCACAGGCTGATCCGGTAAAGCACCGAGATTAAGCCCGCTAAGTAGCGGCGAATCACCATTCACATCGGGCGCCGCCACCCCACAACTCGTGCTCGTGCTGCCGGCCACATAAGCCGTTCCCTGAGGCATCACATCAATCAAGGTGACATCGCTGGCCGGTGCCGAACCGTCGTTGGTCACGGTCACCTGATACTGGATCAGATCGCCAGGACCAGCGCTGCTGCGCGACACCGCTTTACGGGTAGCCGCGTTGTTTAAGTTGGGTGAGACCACATCAAGGCTAAGGGCCGTCCAGCCGAGTAAAACAAGCTCGCCTTCACCCTCAATCGTGCGTGGGTTGTTGGTGACGGTGCGGCCGCGCACCCCATCTCCGGTGCCCAAACGAAAAGTCGCGGTGCGGTCGCCTTCGCGCAAAATACCTAAACCACCCGCGCCGACATCATAGACATCAATGTCAACGCCAGGTGAGACCCCGCCGCCGACGGTCATGATGGAACCGTTCCACAAATTACCGGCGCTGTTGCCGGGCTCGGCCGAAAGTTGAGTTTCTTGGCCGTTGCCGCTGGTACGCATCGTAACGAAATCAGGGCAGTTTATGCATTGGCTTCCGGGGGGTAGCTGGGCCTGATTGGAACCGTAGTCGGGATCACCTTCGAGACCGAAGAAACTGAACTCCCCGGTGGCGCCTTCGGGCACTTGGAAATTGCGCATCGTGACCTCGGTGATGCCAGCCGAAGTTTGATCGTCGTCGAGCAGTAAAAACCCGTCGTTTAAAGTGATGTTTCGGCGCACACGCTGGTCGGGATGCGACCAGACCAGGACCATTGACCAGCCCGCGTACATGGCTTGGCAACCGTAGCGAAGCCTCTGTTCTATGCGGTTTGAATTGGCGCATTTCCACTGAGGGTGAGCCTGGTAAGCGCGACCGTCTTGAGGCCAGCCCGGCAGCGCCTGAACATCGCTGACTCGGTAGTCGCCGTTGATGTTAGCGCCCAAGCTATTCAGTAAAAAGGTAATATCACGGCGGCAATAAAAGAAATCGATATCGAAGTTGATCTGACCGTTATTGTACACGGTGTTGCGTCGATGGGTGACGCAATCTTGACCCTGAACAAGCCCAGGGTCTTCACCGGGTTGCGCTTGATTAACATGGAGATCGTTGATGACCCGGCCATCGCTTAGTTGAAAGTCGACACTTCGGTCGGGGTTCTCGTCGTAGGTACCTGTCCAAAAAAGATAGGCGGCTTCGACGGTCGCTCCAACGGGCACCCCAACTACGGTACCTAGCGAGCCACCCTGCATGAGCGCTTTGTTGACGTTATTATTGTACACCATAAGGGTGTTTCCGGTAACTTCACGGTCGCCAAAAACCTCGAAACTCCGCTCGAATTGAGGGTAGGTTCCCAGCACCGTAGCGGGCGCTACAGCGGGCACCAAAAGGACAGCAAACACAACGAAAGCAAAACGCACGTAAATCTCCGAGGCCTTAAGCTGACCTTCAGGTGAGGTGAGCCTAGCCTAAGGGGGGCCTTGCTGCCAACTTCTGTGTGCTCATAAATAGCTTCAGCGAATGAAGGGAGCGACGCCAAGTTGACCAACGCTCGTTGCGGCCTGGGTCGAACGGCCGGTATCGATACCATCGTTGCCAATTCGACCGCCGGTAACAAGCAGCACATCACCGGGTAAACTGGTGAGTTGAAAATCAGCACGACCCGAGTCGCCACCGTGTAGACGAAAACGCTTACGCTCGTTTCCACCGACCAAACGAGACGGTAGATTGCAGACTGTATTTTGGCCCACCAAGCAGAGCTCGACATCAACGCCGTTGCTTAGGGTGATCTTCGAAGGGCGGTCTTCAAAGACCACTTTGGTCAAACCGCCGACGACGACGAGCGCGTTGCCGCGAATCGCCACCGCTTCGTGCCACAATCGGCCGCGCACCAGATTCTTGTCATAATATTCCGTCTGCTCATCGCCGCGTTGGCCGTTAACCACGTTAGCCTGCTCAAGCGTCAACGCGATCACCTGCACCTCTTCGGCAAAAGCCAAATCAAGGCTATCGAAGGCTGCGGCTTGCGGGCCACTGCTCTCGTTGGGGATGCGCAAACGAAGATGCTCAAGATAGCAAAAGGCGTTGGTTCCGCGCTGGCTGCAAGCGATGCGCTGTTCCGATGAAAAGTCAGGGAAGCGCGATAGCCCACCGTATACCACCAACTTATCGGCGACCACGGTCGCGCTATGACCAAAGACGGCCGGCTGTAAGTTGCCGAAACTAGCGATCTCGATCTGATCGTTGCTGCCCCCTAGATTGCGCAGCAATTCGATGGCGCCGACCGCACTGCCGGCATCGTAACCACCGACCACAAGGATCTCGGGGCCTTGGGGAGAGTTGCGCAACACCAACTTGGCACCGGCGCGCGGCTTGGACAAAGGCACGCCAACCCTCGAGAAGCTGCCCCCGTCTCGACTGTCGTCAAGGTCGAATGTCAACACACCCGGCAAGGTATTGGTGAGCTGCACAATCTCAACGGTGAGGTCGGGGTAGCCAGCGACCGCTGTATCGACATCACTGATGCCGCCC
>JAPKCE010000301.1 GCA_028823075.1 Myxococcota bacterium | reverse complement strand
ATGGCAACCAAGTTCAAACGGATGCGTGTTTGAGCGATTGCACGTCAGCTCGCTGTGGCGATTCGCTACTGCAAGCGGGCGTCGAAGCCTGCGACGATGGCAACCAAGTTCAAACGGATGCGTGTTTGAGCGATTGCACGTCAGCTCGCTGCGGTGATGGAATCGTTCAAACCGATGTTGAAGCCTGCGACGACGGTAATGAGGCGGACGATGACGCCTGCCGCAATACCTGCGATTTGGCGGTTTGCGGCGATGGGGTTCTACGCGTGGGGCTAAACCCAGGGGACGACGGCTATGAAGCCTGTGATGACGGCAATCAAAATCGAGGGGATGCGTGTTTGAATGATTGCTCGGTGGCGCGCTGTGGTGATAGAATCGTTCAAAACGGTGTTGAAGCCTGTGATGACGGCAATGAGACTCAAACCGACCGCTGTTTGAATGATTGCTCGGTGGCGCGCTGCGGTGATGGACACATTCAAGTGGAAGAAGACGAATGTGATGACGGCAACGCAGACGCTTTTGATGGCTGCACCAACGACTGCAGGGTATTAAACCCACCTGCTGACTGTACGTTTGTCGAAACCCGTGCTCGTTTCACCGTATTATGCCGGAACCCACTCAACTACGCAGCGGCTGAGCAAGTTTGCGTCGGTTGGGGCGGTCATTTGGTAACCATCGATGACATAGACGATAATAACCTTCTCGATGTCGCTGCCGGCATACTGACTGTTTGGATTGGCCTAGAGGTAACCCACATTGACGAGGACGTTTGGGGAATGGCTTGGTTAGGGCGGCAATCGGCTTATCAAAACTGGGCCGGTCTAGAGCCGAACAACGGCGTCCCAGACGGGGTGGTAAGCTGCGTTGAAATGTACGATTGGGACGGCACGTGGAACGATGACGATTGCGCCGAGGTTAACCCATATGTCTGTGAACTGTCAGACCCTTAGTCGGTGAGCGCGGCCCGCGCCTTGCTGAGCTCTTACCCGAGTTCTGAGTCGGGGCCTGCCTTGATCTTCTTGGCGATCGTTTCGGCTTCGACGAGGGCGGCGGCAGCTGCGCTGGTATCGCCAGCGAGGTGTTCCACTCGGGCGCGCTTCGAGAGTAATTTAGCGAGTTCAAGTGCATGCACTCCGCGCAGTTGCAAATCGCCCCGTTCAAGTAAGGCTCGGTCGACAACGCGAGGGTCGCTTGGTTTGGATTGGACGTGCCTCGAACTACCGAGATTGGCGCAACGGCAACCCCGAAAACCGAAGGGATAGGGATTGTACCGTGCTGCGCGAGCCCGAAGGCAACTTTCGCTTACGGGACTGCGCTGATTCTCGCCCCTTACTTTGTGAAAAAGAACCTTGATGATGAAGAAACTGGGCATGACCCGTTTCTTGTGCATTCAACTCGATGGCTGTTCTTAGAGTTGCATCCTGGCGCGTTGTGGCGACGCTAATCTGGTACTCGGCGATGGTTGCGGTTCGCTCTGCCTCGTTGAAGAGCCGCCGGCTGGATGTCGTTTAATCACCAGCCCGGGTCGGCTGGTCGCTTATGGTCTGGGGCGAATTCCTTGGGACGATGCAGACCGGCTCTGTAACTCATGGGGTGGTGATCTGCTGACCATTATTAACTGCGCCGAAACGACCGCGTGGGGCAATATGTTGCGACCTACTGCGACGATGCTTGGATCAACCTCAAAAGCCGACGGTCACGGGTTCGAGTCCTATCCTCGCTACCAAGGAGCTTCAGGCGCTTAGCGTACCCAGACTTCTCGCAGGGTTGTCAAACTGCGCCAACAGGGACCACCGCGCAGCAAGTCGCCGGCGGACTTATTGCTCCAGACGATCTCTGTCTGAGGAATTATGTATCTATGTTCGATGTCTTGAAGGCTGGTGGGGTTACCAACCCCATTGGGGCTACCATCCTCATTGCATTGAAGTTCAGTAGTACCCGGCAGTTGCGTCACTCTGTTTGATCTGAAGTCTCCGCTATAACGAACCGCCGTCATGAGA
Source organism: Myxococcota bacterium (assembly GCA_028823075.1). Classification (GTDB taxonomy): domain Bacteria; phylum Myxococcota; class UBA4151; order UBA4151; family UBA4151; genus CACGMS01. The sequence continues at coordinate 1,696 of JAPKCE010000301.1, read as the reverse complement.
AACCCGGGTGACAAATGAATGCGTGCCGTAAAGCCACGCAAATAGTTGCCGGAGCCACTCACCATCCCCAACCCGCACTCGCCAGAATATACCGCAATGGTGCCTCGCGACCAAAGCTCCCAGGGACCACAGCGCACCGGTGTTTGGCTCCCTTCGAAAGAGCTCTCGCATTCGCCGCAGTGTGCTTGGGGCGTTTGACCGCCAACGAATAAGGTCCACCCGTGACGTTCCCCGTCGCTGACTTCGAAATCGCAATAGACACGATAGGGGGCGTTGCTTCCGCTGGTGATTTCGCCTTCTTCGTCGCGTTCGATGCGTCCGTCAGGATCAATCCAAAACACGCCATCTTCGGCACTGGGAACGTCGTTTGCGATCGCTTGGCAACTTTGGCCTGCCAGGAGCGCTAGCGAACCCAGGGGCAGGCCATTGCGCGAGCAGCCATCCGCATCGTCCTGGTCCCCGTCGTCACAGCCTTCATAGTTTGGATCGAGACAGATCCCTTCACAGGTTGCCTCTTCGGGACAAGGGTCCGGATAGAAGCGGCATTGCTCGCCCAGGTCGCATAAGTGGTCGTCCGCGTTGCTGCACGCATTCATGTTCCCGGCAGCGACGTCTTGTCGGTGCACGCCATCGTTTAGGGCCGCGGCGATGCAGGTGTTAAGGCAGCTATCGTGGTTGTTGTCGTTGCTATCATCGCAAGTTTCATAACCGTCGTGCCAATACCTTAAGTCGGTTCGGTGAATACCATCGCCGCAATAGGAATCGAAACAAGCAGCCGTGCAGGCGTCGGTGTCGATGGTATTGCCGTCATCACAGGCCTCAAAGCCCTCCGTGACGCAACGCCCCTGCAGGCAGACTTCACCCAAGGTTTGGCAGGGGTTGGCTCCGCTGCATTCAATCCAGGACCCCAAAGACAAATCAGCGCGCCGATGACCATCTCCGCAGCTTGACAGCCGGCAGTTGACTAAACAGGCATCGGTGTCGTTTGAATTGCCGTCGTCACAATCTTCGCCGCTTTGGCGAAAGCCGTCACCACAGTAGGCGCCCTGGCAAGCGATGGTGCAGGTGTCGTTATTGTTATCATTGCCGTCATCACAGGCCTCGTAACCCGGTTGGCCCACAACCAAGTCGGTGCGCACCAAGCCATCGCCACAGCGCGCCACAGCGCAGTGGTTGCGACAGCCATCGTTATCGATGCTGTTGCCATCGTCACAGTTTTCGTAGCCCTCATCATCGACGCTTAGATCGGCGCGGCGGTAGCCATCGCCGCAGGCTGCTAAACTGCAGTTTTCGCCGATGCATGCGTCGCTGTTGCTTAGGTTGCCGTCATCGCAGGCCTCGCCTGCTTGTTGTTGACCATCGCCGCAGCGCCCGGACTCGAGCGCCGAGGGAAACAAGGGTAATCGGGCTTCGGTGCAGCCAATCAGGATAACTAGTAACAGCCAGGAACGATTCATGCGGCAGATCTACAGGTATTAATGAGATTAGAAAACAAACGTGTTTAGCCGATCTAGGTCACCCCGAGCCGCTCATAACCACGAAGTCTCGATTGTTTCTCGGTGGTATGCAAGCGCAGAGACCAGACAGTTGGAGGCGTTGGGCACACTTTGACACCCCTTATATTACTGATAACCCAGAAGAGCTGAAACAAGCCAATCACCCCAATTGCCCTGCCCCCTTTGCGCGCGCAAAGGGG
>JAPKCE010000011.1 GCA_028823075.1 Myxococcota bacterium | reverse complement strand
TGCTACTTTCGGCAGTCTAAGCAAGAGGATGGGCCATGAACCAACGTCTCGGCGAACTGCTCGTTCGCGAAAATCTGATCAATATCGCTCAGCTTCAAGAAGCCGAGGGCGAGCAACGCAGTTCGGGTGAGCGTTTAGGTTATGCGCTGACCAAGCTCGGCTATATCGAAGCCAGTGATTTAACGCAGTTCCTATCCCAACAATACGGTGTGCCGAGTATCGACTTGGACGCTTGGGAAGTCGAGCCCGCCGTTTATCAGTTGATTAGCAAAGAGAATGCGCTGCGCCATGTTGTGGTTCCGGTGAACCGTACCGGTAGCGGCCTGGTTGTGGCGATGGCCGACCCGACCGATCTCGATGCACTCGAAGATCTAAAGTTCATCACCCGCCTACAAATTATCCCTGGCGTCGCTTCCGAGGCGCAGATTCTCGAGTCCATCGATAAATACTACGGTGGGCAATCGGCCGGTGAGCAGCAAGATCAGCTTCCCGGTTACGATATGGAAGAGGTGCTTGAAGAATTCGGCGAGGTCGACTTCGACAAGCAAGAAGACCTTGGCGGTATGGACCTGGGGGCTGATGCCGAAGAGGCGCCAATCATCAAATTGGTGAACATGATGCTGCTCGAGGCAATTAAACGAGACGCATCGGATATCCATGTTGAACCCTACGAAAAAGATTTCCGCGTGCGTTACCGCATCGATGGTGTGCTTTACGAGCAGATGCGCTTACCGCTAAAACTGCGTGTTCCGGTGACCAGTCGTATCAAAATTATCGCAAACCTCGACATCGCTGAACGCCGCCTTCCTCAAGATGGCCGCATTAAGCTCAAGCTCGGTCGTGGCCGCGAGATGGATTATCGTGTTTCGGTTTGCCCCACCCTTTTCGGCGAAAAAACCGTGTTGCGTCTGCTCGATAAGTCCAACTTGCAGCTCGATATGACCAAGCTCGGTTTCGAGGTAGCGCCTCTGGAAAAGTTTAAGCGCAACATCCACCGCCCTTTCGGCATGTGTTTGGTGACTGGGCCTACGGGTTCCGGAAAAACAACGACTTTGTATTCGGCACTGTCCGAACTTAACACCCCGGAAGTGAACTTAAGTACCGCCGAAGACCCGGTGGAGTTCAATCTTCCGGGCATTAACCAAGTGCAGCAGCACGAAGATATTGGGCTTAATTTCGCCTCCACCTTGCGCTCGTTTTTGCGTCAAGACCCTGACATCATCATGGTCGGCGAGATTCGTGACTTTGAGACGGGCGAGATCGCTATTAAGGCCGCCCTGACCGGCCATATGGTGCTGTCGACTCTGCATACCAACGACGCCCCTTCGACGGTGACTCGTCTGGTCAATATGGGAATTGAGCCTTTCCTGGTGACCGCCTCGCTTAATCTCGTGGTGGCTCAGCGTTTGGCGCGTCGCGTCTGTTCGGAATGCGCTGCGCCCATCGAGGTGACCGCCGAAGAATTAATCGATTTGGGCATGAGCAACGAAGAGGTCAAAGAGGGGCTTGAAAACGATACCTTCATCTTCCAAAAGGGCACTGGCTGTAAGCGCTGCAACGATACGGGATACAGAGGCCGCGTCGCGCTTTACGAGGTTCTCGAACTCGATGATAACATTCGTGAATTGGTGCTTCAGGGCGCCTCAACCACCGAACTCAAACAAGCTGCCATCGCCGGTGGCATGGAGACGATTCGCCGCGCGGGGATGAACAAATTGGTTGAAGGCGTGACGACCATCGATGAGGTGCTGCGTGTCTCGGCTTCGGATTAGGATGCTCCATGAAAATCGCTGATCTCCTACGCGCCATGCTCGAAGTCGGCGCTTCGGACCTGCATCTGACAGCTGGCGTGCCGCCGGTGATGCGCATTCACGGAGAATTGAAGCGCATCCAAGGTAACGCGCTGACCGGTGACGACTCGCGCGCCCTGGCCTATGCGATTATGACCGACAGTCAGAAGCATAAGTTTGAAGAGCATAACGAGCTTGATTTTAGCTTTGGTCTAAAGGGTCTCGCTCGCTTTCGCGGTAACGTTTTTATCCAGCGCGGCAACGTCGCAGCGGTGTTTCGCGTCATCCCTTACGAGATTAAGAGCTTTGAGAGCCTTGGCTTACCCGAGATTGTTGCTGAGATGGCGCGCCGCCCTCGCGGTTTGATCTTGGTGACGGGGCCAACGGGCTCCGGAAAGTCGACCACCCTCGCGGCCATCATCGATCTGATCAACCGTGAGCGCAAAGAGCATATTGTGACGATCGAAGACCCCATCGAGTTCGTTCACGAGCATAAGAACTGCATCATCAATCAGCGTGAAGTCGGCGCCGACACCAAGAGCTTTTCTCGTGCTCTAAAATCGGTGCTACGCCAGGACCCCGACGTGATTCTGCTCGGTGAGCTACGCGACCTCGAGACCATAGAGGTCGCTCTTAAAATGGCTGAGACGGGGCATCTGGCCTTGGCTACTTTGCACACGAACTCCTGCGTTCAGACCATCACTCGCGTGGTGGATGCTTTTCCCGCTGCGCAGCAGGCTCAGATTCGTTTGCAGCTAAGTTTTGTGCTCGAGGGCGTCCTTTGTCAGCAGTTGATGCCGCTCAAACAGGGCAAGGGTCGAGCCTTAGCCATGGAAATTCTGAACCCCACTCCGGCGGTTCGCAACATCATTCGCGAGGATAAACTGCATCAACTCTACGGGCAGATGCAGATCGGTCAAAGTGAAACGGGAACACTGACGCTTACCCAGAGTTTGGTACAGTTGGTGCTCACCAACAAAGTGAACGCCAAAGAAGCTCGGGTGCGCGCCGGTGATGCTAAAGAGTTTGATAAAGCCTTGTCCGAAGCTTCGGGCGCGGACAGCACCGCCTCGTCACGCATGCGGGGTCGTTAGCGATGGACTGGCGCTATACCATCCGCCTGCCCAATGGCATGCGAGAAACCGACAACATCGCAGCGCCGACCATCGAACTGGCGCGCCAGCGCCTAGAGGCACGCGGCGGCGAGATTCTCGAGGTAAAAAAGGCGCCCAAAGAGTTTTACATTTCCGATCTTATTCCCGGCGCAACCGGGGTAACAACGCGCGACGTGGTGATCTTTTCGCGTCAGTTTTCAACGATGATCGACGCCGGCCTTCCTTTGGTGATGTGCATCGATATTCTCGGTTCACAGGCAGAAAACCCCATGTTTGGCAGGGTGCTTAAACGCATCAAGGCGCGGGTCGAAGAGGGCGCATCGCTATCCGAAGCGATGGCTGAACACCCGGCCATTTTCGATAAGCTCTACAGTTCCTTGGTGCTCGCTGGCGAAACCGGTGGTGTGCTGGATGTCGTGATGCAGCGCTTGGCCGAGTATATGGAAAAAGCCGACAGCCTAAAAAGCAAAATTAAAAGCGCCATGATGGACCCGGCGATCACCGTGGTCGTCGCCGTTGGCGCCGTGGTTCTTATGATGACTATGGTGTTGCCGGCTTTTAAGTCGATGTTCTCCGATTTCGGCGGCACCCTGCCTTTGTTGACTCGGAAGGTTATGGCGCTATCCGATTGGATGGTCGCTAATTTATTGACCCTGTTCTTGGGTGGTGTCGCTATTTGGATTGTTTGGGCTCTCATTCGCAGATCCAAAAAAGGTCACTATATCACCGACAAAATATTTCTATATCTACCTGTTTTTGGTTCTTTGATCCGCAAGACGGCAGTTGCCGGGTTTACTCGAACCCTAGGCACCATGCTGCAAAGCGGAGTCAGCATCATCGATGCGCTGGACATCTGTTCGGAATCTGCCAGCAACGATGTTGTCGCCGAGGCCATCGAAGCCACCCGAACACAGATATCAGAAGGTCGAGCGATGGTGGAGCCGTTGCTTGATTCCGGCGTGTTTCCACCCATGGTTTGCTCGATGATCGCGGTGGGTGAACAGAGCGGCGCACTGGATGTCATGCTCACAAAAATCGCCGATTTTTATGACGACGAAGTGGACAGCGCCGTCGATGGTTTAACCTCGATGATCGAACCCTTCTTGATGGTCTTTCTCGGTGGCACCATCGGTACTTTGGTTATCGCCATGTACCTACCGATCTTCGACATCATCAACCAGGTGGGTTGATCGATGGCGACTCCGGCGCCAAGTCCGGGCCCCCTCACTAACGAGCGGTTTCGAGCTTATCTGATCGGTAGAACCGGTCTTATTTTAATCATGGCCGGCGCGCTTCGGGCTGGTTTAAGCTTTGAAATTACAGGGTATTACCAAACCGTAGCGTTGGACATTGCGGCGTTACTGGTGTTGGCCGCTTCAGCATTTGGCATCTTTATGATGAGCCGCGGCGGTGATTTAAGTCGCCTGGCCTTCGCACAGGTGTTGCTCGACCCCGTGCTCGCCGGTTTGATCGTTTTTGCCACGGGCTCCGAAGAGAGCCCCATTAGTTTCTTTTTTGTTTTGGTGGTGATGAACGGAACCAGTGTCATGGGTCGGCGAGCGGCTTATGGCGCAGCCATCTTTTCCATGCTGGTTTTGACGGTCATCACTTTGGCCTTGGGACCTGCAGGAAGCATCGCTTGGCATCTGCCGACAGCTCCTGAGGCGCGCTCGGTGGGCACCCATGTCCTGGCATTCCTGGCTGCAGCCTGGCTCTCATCCACCCTGGACATGCAGGCTCGAGCGGTAAAAATAGAGCTCCTTCAACTGCGTGATTTACATGAGCGCATGATCGAACATCTGCCGCATGGCTTGTTGTTGGTCGACACCACTGGGTATATCGTTGTCGCTAATCCAACGGCGCGGGTGATGATCGGTTCGGGCACGCTTGTGGGTAAGCGGGTCGGCAAAGCCTTGCCGACCCTGGGCCGGGTTCCGACCTCGGGCTATCGCGAGGTGGTGCATCGCGTCGGCGAGCAAGAGCGCGTGTTTCGCTCCGCCTTTACGCCATTCTCGGGCGGAACCTTGGTGACTTTAGAGAATATTACTGAACTGCATGGCATGCAGCAGCAGGTGATGTTTGGGGCGCGTATGGCTTCCATCGGCCGCATGGCTGCTGGCTTAGCCCACGAACTTCGCAACCCCTTAGCCAATATGACTGGGGCATCACAAGAGCTTGAAAACTGTAGTTCACAAGACTTTGCCGAGGAGCGAGTTCAACTTATTTCTATCATCCGCCAAGAGGGTGATCGCCTAAACAAGTTGGTCGAGGAGTTCCTCATTGTGGCGCAGCCCCGGCGCCCTTTATTGGCTCCTCGCCTGCTCGAAGAGGTGACTGCTGAGGTCGTTGATGCATACGATCAGGGGCCTTTTGGAAAAATAAACCCAGTTACCTTTGATCCGGGCGGCGTTCACCTCATCGACATGGAAGCGCAGCAGTTGCACCAACTGCTACACAACGTGTTGAGCAACGCCGCTCAAAGCTCCGAGGAGGGCAAACCGGTGCTGGTCTCGACTGCGCGCATGGCCGGCGAGGCTGGCGCTTTAGATCAGGTTGTTTTGTCGGTTCAGGATCAGGGCTGCGGTATTCCGAAAGGTGATCTTCAGCGTATTTTTGATCCCTTTTATTCGCGTCGCCAAGGCGGCGGAGGCAGTGGGCTTGGGCTGGCCATTGTCATGCGCATCGTTGTGGATCATGGTGCCCATATCGAAGTGGATTCGGAACCCGGCCGAGGGACCACAGTCCACCTATTTTTCTCGATTAGCCGAGGAACGACAGATGCCTAGAATCTTAATTGTCGATGATGAAGCACCGCAGTGTACTGTGCTCGGAATTAGTTTTAAACGGCGCGGTTTCGAGGTCGAAACCATCACCGATTGGCGTGCTGCGCTAAAGCGTGTGGCTCAAGCCGAGCCGCCGCTCGATGTGGTGCTTACGGACCTGCGCATGGAAGAGGGCGATGAAGGGCTAAAGGTGCTCGAAGCCGCAAGGGCAGCGGACCCTAATCTGCCGGTGATCATCGCGACCGCTTTCGCGTCGGCGCAAACAGCGGTTCAAGCGATGCGCAGCGGCGCCTACCATTATTTGATTAAGCCAGTGGATCACGATGAGCTTGAGGTCGTGGTCGAGCGCGCTCTTGAGCGGCGCAGTTTAGTCGCCGACAATGTGGCATTGCGCGCCCAGCTCAGCGCCAAGCGCGACCCCGATCTGCTTGGCCGCAGCACCGCCATGGAGCGGGTGCAGGTACTCATCGGTAAGGTCGCCGGCTCGCGCACGACCGTGTTGATCAGTGGGCAGTCGGGTACGGGTAAGGAGTTGGTTGCGCGAGCCATTCATCGCGCTTCGCCTTGGGCTGACGGCCCTTTTGTGGCCATCAACTGTGGTGCCATTCCGGAAAACCTTGTTGAGTCAGAGCTTTTTGGTGCGGTTAAGGGCGCCTTTACGGGTGCTGTCAGCGACCGCGTCGGGCTTTGTGAGGAGGCCAATGGCGGTACCCTTTTCCTCGATGAGATCGCCGAGCTTCCTTTGCAGGCCCAAGTTAAAATGCTGCGCGTCTTACAGGAGCGCTGCATTCGTCCGGTCGGCGGGCGAAAAGATGTTATGCTCAACTTGCGCGTGCTCGCAGCCACCAATCGAAACCTAAAAAAGGAGGTGGCCGCCGGGAGCTTTCGAGAAGACTTATTTTTCCGTCTCAATGTGGTGGAGATCCCCGTCCCGTCGCTCAGCGCGCGGCGTGAGGATATCAAGCTTCTGGTCGACCACTTTATTCATCGTTTTGCCGACGAGCAGGGAAAACAAATGCGCGGCTTAACGAAGGCCGCGGAGGCAGCGGTTGGCGCTTATGATTTCCCGGGAAACGTTCGAGAGTTAGAGAACATTATCGAGCGCGGTGTCACCCTCTGCGACGGCGCTTGGATTGAGGTACACGATCTGCCCCCAGATCTCGGCGGCAGCGTTTTAACGAGCTCTGAAAGCCCTCTCGTCATGATCGATGAAAAGGGTGTTAATATGGAAGCCATACTCGAAGACCACGAGCGTCGCTTGATGATTCAAGCGATGGACCTTTGCGGCGGCGTTAAGACGCGCGCAGCCGAACTTTTGGGCATGAGTTTTCGCAGCTTTCGTTACCGCTACAAAAAGATTTTTGAAGAGGCTGACGACGAGCGATAAGCGCCGAAAAAAAACAAACTCGCAGCATCTAGGCTGCGAGCTTGCCGATTGCAGACGAAACATGTGATAAGTCCTTCGTCCCCACTAGAGACTTATCGCTTCTCTGAACAATCCAACCATCAGAATCGCATCGGAGGAATCGTTGTTTCTCGATGCACCACATACATCGAACCTTTGGCTGACATGTTTAGCGTCCATTTTATGTTGTGGATGCGATTCCTTGACTCAATTTGAGTTCGAGCTAGATGAAGCCTTTGAAATCCCGGGAAGAAGTTCTATTTCTTTACCGCCTGGCCGAGTTGTCGATGGTGCGTTTCAGCCGGACACCCAAGGCTATGACCAACTTCGTCCCGACGGGTTTGCTGGCATGGAACTGACTAAGACTTCGCACTTTACCGATCACGGCATCGGTCTTGAGCATGTCGATTCACTGACTTTGTTGGAGTTGGTTTTGACGGCGCAGCCCGAGTCGGTGCGCGACCCTTATGCGTACCTAGACGGCCTGCGTTTCGTCGCCCTGGTCAACGATCAAGAGCTCGAGCTTGCGAGCATCGAAGGCGAGGCTCTTTGGCAAAGCGGTCGCCGGCTTGTTTTACCTGGGAATTCGACCAACCTAAAAGTGATGCTCGAGTCCCCGGCGAGCATCTCGGTGCGCCTAAAAGGTAATCAACCGCTAGGGAATCGTTCTTTCACAGTGAAGGCTCGCTTTCAGGTGGACCTTTTTTGAGGGTTTTGTCAGGCGTTGACGGTAATTAAGGAGGACTCCCTGTGAGCCCACGGATTTTTTTATCTTCATTGGTCCTACTTCTAAGCGCCTGCGACTGTTGCGCGCCCGCGCCCGAGCCTACGCTCGATGTAGCGCCCTTACGCGTTGCCCTTACGCCTTTGCCCAGCGCTCCCGCAGCAGCCCGTGTGGCGCTCATTGATCACGTTAAAAAGACAACAGCGGCGGTTGTGGTCGTCGCCCTAGATGGCGAGACCTTATTCAACGCTGAAGGGCGCAGCCGGCGCATCTTTTTGGAGGTGCTGGCCGAGATGGGTCAGATGGATTTAATGCGCAGCATGGCCGAGCGCGTTGAACAGGGTGCGCCTTTGCGCAACCAGGCGGATTTTATTCGCGCTTCGGGCATCGATGATGAGAAGATGCTCGATCTCCTTAAGCGGCGTTTTAACGAACGTCTTACCTCCGACGCTTACATTCCGGACGATCAGCCTCGCAAAGGATTAAGCTCGTTTTTCCTTTCTCTTTTTGAGGCGGGCGCTACTCTTGTTTACATCGGTGATGATGACCTGGTGCGCAGCGGCCCGGGTTGGGTCCAGTTGCTGCGTAACAACGGGCTCCCGGTGCTCGCCCCGCGCGCTTATTTGATGCTGCCACCCAAGCCGGGCGGAGCCGATGCTGCCTTTATCAGCGATCGCTTCGAGACCATCGCTGGCTTGGGCGAAGTGCTCGCAACCTTGCATGTGCGCAAGGCCGACGGGGAGGCCCTAAAATCAGCTTTTCCCAAGGCCCACACCTTGCTTATGCAACCGATTGGCAAAAGTGATCGTCCGGGTTGGCTTGACTTTGGCGCCCCTCAAAAAGAGTTGATTAAGCCTTTGGTTTCGCGCCCCGACGCAGGAAGTTCGGTCAAATCGCCGTGACGGAGCGAGTACTCTGTTTGGGGGTTTTCGACGGTGTTCATCGCGGTCATCAGGTTTTAGCCCAGACGACTCAGCGACGTGCAGAGCAGCTTGGCTTGCAGCCGGCGGCGCTGTCTTTTGACCCGCATCCTGCATTCTTTTTTAGCGACCACAAGCGTCAGCAGCTTTTGACTCTTCCCGAGAGGCGCGCTGAACTGATGGCTCTTTATGGCATCGACAAGAGCATCTTTGCTGCTTTTGATCAGAAGTTTGCCGATCAGAGTCCTGCTGAGTTCGTTCATTTCCTTGTTCACCACTTAAATGCCCGCGCCTTGGTGGTTGGCCCCGACTATCGTTTTGGTCGTCAGCGCGAAGGAGATATAAAAACCCTTCGGCGGCTCGGTGAGGGTGTTTTTGAACTTTCTGTTGTCGATGAGGTGCTCGATGACACGCTACGGTTCCGTTCTTCGGAGCTACGTCGAGCGCTGGATCAGGGCGACATGAAAAAATTCGGCTCGTTGAGCGGTCGTTGTTTTGATTTTCTCGGTCGAGTTGTTGCCGGGCAAGGCCGAGGAGCTGGTCTTGGATTTGCGACCGCCAACCTGAGCGTCGATGAGCGTCAGTTACTTCCTGCGACGGGAGTCTATGCGCTGCGTGTAGAAGGCGATAATCTCGCCGCTCTTGGGGTCATGAACCTGGGTCATTCGCCGACCCTTCGCGGCCCCGAGGGCGCCTTGGTTCCCGAGGTGCATCTGCTCGACTTTGAGGGTGATCTGTACGGACAAGATCTGCGTGTTTTTGTGGTTGAGCGACTGCGTTCAGAGCGTTCCTTTGACAGTCTTCAAGCCTTGGTTTCGCAGGTCGGCAGCGATATTGCACAAGCCCGCATTGTTTTGAATTCGTGAAACACTACGCTTTGCTCGGTGCTTCCATCGAACATTCGCTGAGCCCGGTGTTGCATCGTGAGGGCTTTGCTGAGGCGGGCGTTGAAGCATCGTACAACCTTTGGTCCTGTCGTCCTGAGGAATTTGAAAACACCATCATGCGCGCTCGCCGCGAGCTCGATGGCTTTAATCTAACGGCGCCATTTAAGCGCAGTATTCTGCCCTTCCTCAACGTCCTGAGCCCAGCGGCGGAGCGCTTGCAATCGGTTAACTCGGTGCGCGTCGTCGATGGTGAACTGCAAGGTGAAAACACGGACATTGTCGGCTTTAGAGCAAGTTTAGACACCTTGAAACCGAAAGCTGGGTCGGCGATGATCTTGGGCTCGGGCGGCGTTTGCGGTGCCTTGTTATGCGCTCTATCTGACGCCGGATTTTTGCACCTGACCTTATGTGCGCGCAGACCGCAAACGGGCATCGCTTGGGCACAACGTCTCGGTTTGCACTTGCGCGTCGAACCTTGGTCGAAGGCTGAGTCCTTGGCCGGGCATCAGCATCTCATCGTCAACGCCACGCCTCTCGGCCTTGTCGAGCGCGGCAAACCGATCGAATTGTCGTCGAACCCGGATCTCGTGGTGATCGACTTAAATACCCGCCCTAAGGAACCGACCGCATGGGTGCAAGGGGCACAAGACTTGGGTCTAAGGGCTATTGATGGGCGCATCATGTTGAGCGAGCAGGCCATCGCGGCTCAACGTTATTGGGGCCTACCCGTTGCGGGGGCCGCGGCGATGCGGCGGGTTTTGGCTTATGAATAAGCTTGGCCGACAAGACGTTTAGCTTAGCGAATCCATAGTTGGAGAAAAGCGCCATGATTAGAGCTTTAGGGTTAGCCGTTGTTATACTGACTTCCTTTTCGAGCTCCGCAGCAGACCCTTGTGCGATGCAGCGTCAAAACGCGAGCGCGCTACCTTATAGTGCTGGTGAAGAGTTGAGCTATCGCATGGAGGTGCGCGGCGTTTCAGCGGGGCGTGCTCATTTCCAACTCGGCGGTCTTGAGCGTACGCCTTATGGCATCGGCTATCCTATCCGCGCTGACATCGAGACCAACGCTTACGCTGCCTTCGTAGGAGATATGGCGGGTCAACTCGTCTCTATTCTCGACCCTCGCAGTCAACAAAGTCGTTATTATCGCTTCCGTCTGCAGCGACAAAAGTCGGTGATTAGCGATCGTGCGGTGCGCAACAAGGACACCATTCGTTTTACGCATGCCAAGGGGAGTCGTAAAAAGGAGGGTGCCTTGCGCGGTTCTTTGATCGATCCTGTGCAATTGCTCTATGGGCTACGCGATCTGCGTCTGCAAAAGGGCCAACAGGTCTGCTTGCGCATGTACGCCTATTCTCGCCTCAACCGTTTGCGCGGTCGAGTGATCGGCAAGGAGACCATCGATACAGCTGCGGGGCCTGTCGATGCATGGCGCGTCGAGCTCTTTCTAAAAAGAGGCGCCAAGTCTTATCCGCTTCACCTCTGGGTCGGGCCCGAAGCCTCGCGCCCTTTATGGCGCGCCGAATTGCACCATCCTAAAGGGGTTTTGAGCGTTCATCTCGATCGTCATATTTTAGGCGGAAAGAGTATTTTTAGGCTTTAGCCCAAGGTCTCTTCGGCTTTGGTTCGCACGAGGCGCGGTTTGATCTGCGGGCCATCCCCTAAAAAGAACAAGACATCGTAGCCTTGATGCTCGCTTAGCAGTTGCTGGCGCACCTCATCGAGGGCTTCGGTGAACTCGCCGTAACTGCTGATCTCATCGCTTCGGCTATTTTCACGCAGCGCTTGAACATAGCTCACGAAGAGCTCGCGAAGCGGTTCATTTTGAGGCACGGAATCGAGCACCGGGTCGGCGCTTAGCGGAAGTTGTGAGTCGCTGTGGGCGGCCACCTCGGGCCGACTCACATCGCCAGCTTCTTTGGCATCATTATTATCGTTAGATTCACCATCTACAAAGGTATCCGCTCGCTCACCAGCTCTGCTGCCGCCATGCAGGTAAACTGGACCCAGATTGGGGTCTCCCATGCGTTCTTCGAGCAAGCGCATGACGGTGTCGATTTCCCGAGCCAAATTGCGTTGTTCTGGAAAACCTTCGACAGCCACAGATCGCGGTGATTTCGAGCGCGCTGCTTCAGCCACCCGGTGGCGGATCAGTTCGTAGGGTTTAAGGATCTGATCAAGGCCCAAGGCCAAAACCGATAAGACGAGAGCGATCGTCGCACCATCGATTAGCAGCAATTGGTCTTTGCCAATTCCCTGGGCGTCGAGAAGCAAGCGCGCAGTAACCCCGATCAGGAACACAGCGCCAACCCGCGTCATGACGCGCAGTTTCATCGGCGCAGCCCCGATCGTCCGCGCAGGCCCGCTTGACCCAGGGCTCGGATGAGAGGGTCATCACTTTTTGCCGCTTTGACGAAGGCGTCGCTACAGGTTGCGTAGGCGCGCCGTTGCAAGCAAACCTCTAACGCAAGTGCTCGGGTTTTAGGGTCGTTATCAGTGCTCAAAATAAGCACGTTTTCCAAGCTTAGCCCTGGGGTCTTTTTCTGGACAACACTAGCAAAGTCCGGGGAAAACAATAGGCTGGCGATGAGCATGCCCAAACCGATCTGCATGACGGCCCGCCCGTTGGCGAGGCGCTCTTTACGCACCATCATGACCCGATCGATGATCAATAAGACCAAGGCGACAAGGTAGGCAGACTGTGCCGCAAGGGCTCCCCCTCCTTGACGTTGAGCGGAGAGCGCCAGCAGGGCTGCGACGAGCAAGACGGCGGCAAGAACGATGCGCAGTATTTTCATGCAGCCTCTCCAGCGATGGGTTCTACATGGGCCAGCGATGGCGACGGGTCAACGCGCAACAATTCCAAGTTTTTGCGCAAAGTTAAGAAACCCTGGCTCGTTAGGCTCGTAGAGCAGCGCTAAGCGCATTTCCGCTGCTGCTGAAAAGCGGTCGCCCTGCGCGGCTGCTCGTTGGGCGCGCTGGAAATGAAGGCGCCCGCTGTCGCTTCGACCAGGCGCTTGTTTGGCCTGGAAATCCTTGAGTGCACTTTGACTTTTCTCCGGGTCGTAGCGGGTAAGCCCCTGCGCCAGACCCGCTATATAGGCTTGGCGTTGGCTGGGTTGCCGCAGCACAGCGTAGGCTTCGGTGAGGCGCCGGTAAATAGCCTCTACAGCTGCTGTTAATTCCTCGTCTTCGCTCACCAGGGCATCTGGGTGATAACTTTGTGCCAGGCCGCGAAAGGCTTGGCGTAAATCGGCAGGAACTACCGTTTGAGGGCAGCCGAGGAGACTGAAGTAATCGATTTCATCCAGGCGCACGGCGGTGTTTAGGACCTGGCTTCGCCATCGATCAAAATCCTCGCTCATCGCTTGACGGCCGCCGGTAAGTCCTCTTGTTTTTGTTGAACTGGCTCTTGGGCGAGCCCCAGGTTGACGCAGCCGACGGCAGCCTGTCCGCTCGCTAGGTCGCGTGCCGTAACCTGTACCAAACCGTCGCTGTCGATGGCGAAAGTGACGCTGATCTGAACCTCACCGCGCAGGGCTTTCGAAAAGGGTCCAAAAACGAATTCACCGAGCAAAGTATTGCCGTCTTCTTGGTCGTCTTCGCCTTGGTAGATGCGCAGGGAAACCCGGTCCTGATGATCTCGAGCGGTGGTGAACAGGCGGCTGCGTTCTGTGGGGATGGGTGAATTGTGATCGATGATCGCTTCGCAAAAGCCGCCGACCGTAGCTAGGCGCAAACTCATCGGTGTGACATCGAGAAGGACCCGCTTGCTCGTGGCCGTGCTCGGGCTTTCAAGGTTTTCCGCGTACATGGCTGCGCCGACGCCGACGACGAGGTCTGCGTCGATGCCTTCGTCGGGTCGGCGACGAAAAAACCGGGTCACCGCCCGGCGCACGGCAGGGATACGCGTCGAGCCACCGACGAGAACGACCCCATCAATTTCCGAGACATGGACCAAACCTTCATCCAGCGCTTTTTGGCAGAGGGTTAAACAACGATCGATATAGGGCTTGATGGCCGCCTCGAAGTTCGCCCGGTCGATGCTAGTTTTCATCGGCACGCCGGCTATAGAGCTTAGATCCAATTCGAAGCTTTCTTCCTCGCTGAGTTGGCATTTCGCCTGTTCTGCCAAGGCTAAAAGGCAAAGTTTTGCGGCTGAATCCTGACGTGGGTCGCGCCCGGTATACTGCTCGACAGCTTGCGCCAGTTGATTGGCGATGAGGCCGTCAAAATCATCCCCCCCCAAAAAGGTGTCCCCTCCGGTGCTCAGTACCTCCAAAGCGCCTTCGCCGAGTTCGAGAACTGACACATCAAAAGTGCCCCCGCCCAGATCAAAGACGGCGATGCGATGCGAGCGCTTGCCGCCATAGCCGTAGGAGAAAGCCGCCGCCGTCGGTTCGTTGACGATGCGCAGCACCTCCAACCCTACCATCTGCCCGGCACGCCGAGTCGCTTGACGCTGGTTGTCGTCAAAATAGGCAGGAACGGTGATCACCGCGTGACGCACACTGTGGCCAATAAAGTTTTCGGCGAGGTCACGAAGGTAGCGAAGAATGAGCGCCGAAATCGTCTCTAGAGTATGCACATCGCCGCCGATCTTCAGGGCGACACCGCCTTGGTCGTCAACGATCCTGTAGCCCATGCGTTGCTTGGTCTGCGCCACTTCGCGGCTGGCGTGACGGCGTCCGATCAGCCGTTTTGCGGAGATAATCGTCTGTTCTGGGCGTTGAGCCAAGCCGGCGCGAGCTTTGGCTCCGACGAGCACAGAGCCGTCCGGGAGAAAGGCCACCGCCGAAGGATGGATACGGTTGCCCTCTTCATCGGCGATGATCGTGACCTTGCCTCCTTGGCAGAGGGCGACAACCGAATTGGAGGTTCCCAGGTCAATACCCAACACCGGTCGCATAGAATTCCCCTTGGCCAGAGCTTGCTGAGCCTCTACACGACGCGATGCGCTCGAAATTTGCAATGCAAGTCATGAGCGTCAGGAATTCGACGGGGGTCCCAAATGACGGGAATGCTGCTGGTAATCGATCCAAGTCCCACCGTGCAACGGGTGGTTCAGTTAGTCCTCGGCCGCTTGGGTTATCGGGTGGCCGCGGCCAGCGACCTGGCCAGCGCTAAAGCGACCTCCAACAGCCCCATCGATGTCTTGATCATCGCCGCGTCTCTTTGGAGCGATGAAGTCTTGGAGTTGCGCAGCGATTTAGGGCGCGGCGGCAGTTGTGCTGTGTTGATGTTGATGGAGCGCGGCGAAGCGCGCACCGGGTCAAGCTTTCCGCATTTGATCAAACCTTTTACGCCCGATCGTCTTATCGCCGCCGTCGAGACGCTTATGGCTCCCGGTCCCGAGGTCGTCGCTCAGAGTCCCGGTGCCCCCGCATTGGCCGGCGATTCGACCTTTGACCCCGGGTGGCTTCAGGGCGGGGGCAAGCCGGTTATATGGTGCCATCTTAGCGCCTTTCCTTTGCCTGAGTTGTTGCAGTTCTTACGCGCACAGCGCTGGGAAGTTCAGCTGCGCATCCGTTCGGGCGAGCGGCGGGTGACGGTTACGATGCGCCAGGGGCGTGTCGACTTTGTGACCGCAGAAGGAATCGGAGCGGGTTTTCGTCTCGGGCGCTTCCTGGTTTCGGTACAAGCTATTGAACGCCAGGAGCTCGAAGCCTTCATCAGTTCGGGGGCGGCCCAAGGCATGCCTTTGGGCAAGGCTTTGCAGAATGCCGGGCTGATCAGCCACGAACAGTTGCTGGCAGCGGTTCGTTTGCAAACTTGCGGTCTGTTTTACGAGGTGCTGCGTTGGACCGATGGTCAGGCCGGTGTTCTTGTCGAACCGGAACACGACGAGGTGGCGCGCGAAACCGGGCTCGCTTTGACGGTCGAGCAGTTGCTCATGGACGGTTTTCGCCATGAGGATGAATGGAACCGTCTACAGGCCCAACTCCCGCGCCCGGATGAGGATTTAATGGCCAACCTTTTGGTGATAAACGGTTTTGATCTGAGCCGTTTATCGAGTCTTGAACGCGAAACGCTGGGGTTGTTGCGCAACGGGGGTTGCCTCGGCCAGTTGCTTCAAAATCTGCCGGCTGAGCCGATCGAGGTCTGTCGAGCCATTCATGTTTTGCTCGGTGCGCGCCTTTTGCGTCGCTCAAGCGAGGTCTCGTAATGTTGTCATTGTTGTTGTTATTAGCCGCTCCCGAAGGCCTTAGCGATTGGCAGCGGCGCGCCGCTCTCGCCGCCGACCGTTTAGCGGTGGCCGCCGTCGATGAACAAGCTGGGACGCGCGGGCTTTCGGAACTGTGGTGGAGCGGTGAAGGACAGCAGGTCTTTGAGTTGCTGGACCACCGCGCCTGCGTGGGGAGTTTGCAAGGCGGCTGTCTCGAGGGCTCAGGGTTGCCGAAAAAGTCCGCTCGAGTACAGCCGATGCGCTATCAAGGGCGTCTTCGTTGGGACTATTCAAACCCTTCGATGAGCGTGCTGGCCTTGGAGATCGTTGGAACGAAAGCTGTGCTTTGGGCTTGGCGAGTCCGTCAGCAAGGCTCTTTACTCGCCGCGAGTTCGGCGGCGGTTGCACCCCATGTCCCGCCAACTTCTGAAGCCCCTGCGGCCCCTGTGGCGCCCAATCAGTCTCCTTGGCCGTGGATTTTTGGAGCGCTCATACTGTTGTTTTCGCTGTGGCGTTTCGGTTTGCAGCGAAAAGCTCAAAAAGAGGTCGATAGCTGGCGGGACCTAGCGGGTGAGCTTGAGGAGAAACTTGAACACCAAGGCCTGACGACGACGGTTTCGAGTCGTTGTTTTGAGAATGAAATCGTCAAGCTGCGCGCTCAAAATGCAAAC
>JAPKCE010000300.1 GCA_028823075.1 Myxococcota bacterium | reverse complement strand
GTGAGACATTGACGCCAGCCGCTGTCCGCATCGGCCTGACAGACCTCGAGTTCGGAGCCCTGTTCAGCGCAGACATTAGCGCAGTCGGTATCGCTGTCGCATTGCGGCGGAATACAAAGGCCGCTGCGCGAACAGCGTGAGCCGACGGGGCAATCGCTGTTCTCAGTGCAGCGTAAACAATTCTCTTCGACAACGCCTTTGGTGCAAACCGGCTTACCTTCTCGGCACAGGCCATCGTTGCAATTTTGACCGACATCGCAGTCGGCATGGCTCGCGCAGATTCGAGAGACTGGCGTTTCATCGCAATTACAGGCGGAAAGGCTCAAGAATAGGCAGATACAGATGCTTGTAAAAAAGCGGATCACGTTAAGGCTCCCTCGTCACAGAAGCTCTACCCTGAGTTGCGCAGGCCGCCAAGTCGGCGTCGTATCAGAAAGGGCAATAAAACGAGCCACAGGCCGAAGTCCCAAACAGCGACAGCGCCACAACTACAGCCGCTCACCGGAGTACCAGGTTCTGTAGGAACAACCGTCGGCGTCGGGAACTCGGGTTCGGGCTCGGAGCCATCATCAAGACGGCAGTTGCCCTGGTCGTCACACCAATGGTCCCGAGTCGGACAATCGGCAGCCACGCGGCAACGACCTTCGGGGTAACGGCAGATGTAATCGGCAGGACAAACCGCCTCGGAGGTACGCTCAGGATCATTGAGGCAGAATGAGCGCTGGCGACCACCCGTCATCAAGCTGCGGCAAATGGAATCGCCAGGACAACCATCATCGACTCCACAGCTAACCAAACAGACGTTGCGCCCGTCGACTGGGGTGCACCAGTTACCGCTTCCGCAGTCGCTGTGACGCTCACAAAGCGCACAGGAGGGGCAGAAATAAGGGTCGTCCCGACATTCATTTTCAACGCAAATTCGACCAATTCCACAGCTTTGATCTTCGTCGCAAGGCTGGTCCTCGACCGCATCAGGAAAGCAAACCGGGTTGAAATTGCCGCCACCCGTTACCTCGCTGCAGGTCGTTTCTTGGCAGGAGCCGCCACGGCCAAATCGGGTGCAGGTGCATTCTGCACGACCGCAATGAAAGTTAGCAGGGCAAAAGCCCTCTTGGTCACCACCCTCGACCGCAAAGCAAGGACAAGAACAAAAAGGGCGCTCGAGGCCGTCGAGCACGCGAACGTCGCCGTCGCAGCGCTCATCGCCATAGGAACTGCCGCAACCGGCGAACCCAGGAACACATAAGTTCTGTTGGCCGTCGACCGGCGCACAGATCCAGCCGCCCGGGCATTCCGCATTGCCGCTGCACGACTTGGTGCAGAGGTTGCGCAGACGACGACCGGTAGAGGCTACCTGAAGACAGGTTTCACAGGCCTCGCTGCAAGAAGCGCCAACCCGAGCAAGGTCAGGCTCAGGCCAAACACAGGCCATCAAGCCCTCGTCATCGGCGCTGCAAACGCTGGCGCCAGGGCAATCGATGTCGCTGTCACAAGCCGAAGCGCAAACACCATCTCGGCAGGCCGCGCAGTTGTCGGTACAAGAACCTAGAAGGGTAAAATTTTGAGCCATCTGTACGGCCGCTGCGGCATCGACGCGACCATAACCAAAACCGACGGAATGTCCCGACTCGTCGTAAGTAAAAAGGGTCTCCAAATCGACGCCCATACGCCTCTGCCAATTCACCTTATCAGCGTTTATTTTGATCGCTGACGCCTGCAGAATCAAGCGCACCTGACGCCCTGTTAATTCGGGGTTAGCGGCAATGATCAGAGCAGCGACGCCGGAAGCGACGGGGCAGGCTCCTGAAGTGCCTCCCATACCACCGTGAAAATCACCCTCATTATAACCCTCGCCGCCGGTCACATCTGCTGTGCGCAAACCAGGTTCGTCGCTCGAACAGCCTTTGGTGGGTGCCGCTACATCGACCATCGGACCGTAATTGCTGTAGCAGGCGAAATCGTCGCGCTGGGTCGAACCGCTGACCGTCAGCGTGTCCGGATGTGAGGAATAAGGATTGCTCGCCGAATCGCGCAGGCTGTCGTTGCCAGCCGCATAGAGTAACAACATACCCAGGCCGCCGCGCCCCTCGCTAACAACTTCGCTAATCGCCTCTTCTTCGGCGATACCCATGGGGAAATATCGAGCGGTGCCTGGGCCCCAAGAATTGTTCACCACACCAGCATTTTGCGCCTTCAACCATCGCAAGCCCTCGGCGTGGCTAACGCGCCGCTGTGCCACGCCGATCATACGCACGCTCAACAAGCGACATTCGGGACAGACACCCAATCCGCCTAAATCGTTTGAGCGCGCCGCGACTAAACCGCTGACCGCTGTGCCGTGACTTTCCCGATAGGGTTTGTTGTCGGGGCAGGAGGCGGCCCGACCTCGACCGTCCGGCCGCTCGATACATTCCGGACTGGCATCAAAATCGTCATCGACCAGGTCGTAGCCGGCAAAAACTTCGAGGTCCGGATGATCCGCCTGAGTCCCTGAATCGATCACGCCAACAACCACACCTGCGCCGCGAGTCACATCCCAGGCCTGCGGAGCGTGAACGCTACCGACAGCGTCACCTCCAAGTTGATGCCAACTGCTTTCGAACTGAGGGTCGCTAGGAACCCACAGAGGCTGAGGATCGAAAATCCAGTCGGGCTCAGCCCAAGCAAAAGCGCCACTGGCCTGCAGGTAGCGAGCAGCAGCGATGGCATCGCCGCCGAATGACTTGGGTGGGCGAACGCTGAGCACATTTTTTATATTCGGATAGCGCTGCACCACCTGCAAACCATAGCGACGCAACAGTTTCTGTTCGTCATCTCCGGAGCGCAAACGCAACACCACCCGCTCATCGACATGAGCGCGACCGTCGGGCTGACGAGTCCAAACCGGAAAATGGGCGCTGATCAACGAGCTTTGCTGCAACCCACCGGCAAGACGTAGCAAACGACGAAGATCCGAGGCTTCCCCTAAGTCGATCTCGATCAAGCCGTCGCGCAGCGGCAAATAACCGCTCAAACCTTGAGTCTCACCGAGCTCGACCAGTCTTTTCTCAAGAGCGTCGAGACTGAAGTCCGAACCGCGACGCAGCAACAAATAGCGTCCAGAGGCGCGCATTGGCACCCTGCGCTCAAGACGCTGATAGTCAGTATGTTGGTAACGCTCGATGATAGGCGTCGGCGAGGCGCCAAGAGCGAGACTCAAAACAAGGCTTGTGCTGATCAAAAATTAACCCCTTCGAGCGCGATGCGACCGTGATCTGCCACAGCCTAGCGCAACTGTCGAAGTGATGCTCAAATTTCGCTCTAATTAGCGGCCCCGCTGAGTTCAGTGACCTTTGCGCCTTGGGGTACAACAAAAGCGAAAGCCGACTTCGGGATCTCGCTGTCATAGCGCGCCTCGCGAAAAGCAAAGCGGTTCTCATTACCACGCTCATCAACAACAACGGAATGGGTGATTCGATAGGTCTTTCGATCCACCGCCAGTCGCACAAAATTGTAAAATCCAGCGGGCTTTTTGGGCACTAGCTTAAGCAAAGCGCGGGCGTCATTAACCTTGATTAATGAGACCTCATAATGAGCCCGTAAATTGCCGCCACCCCAAAGAAAGCGCAGCGCCGCCTTAAGGTCATCACCATCGTAATTGCGGCGCACAAAGACCTGCCCATCATCGAGTTGGTGAATCCACAAATCCTTACCATCGAGC
>JAPKCE010000299.1 GCA_028823075.1 Myxococcota bacterium | reverse complement strand
GCCTCGGTCGGTTCAGCCTTAAAAATCTTCGCTTTGCGCCAAAGGCGCTCACGACCCCATTCGTTGGGGGTCGCATCTTCAATGGAATAATGGGTGGCGCTGGGAAACAGGTCGGCGATTGAGATGGAGTACTGGCGCAGATAGCGGATCACATCCCAAGCTTCGAGTTCATGCAGTTTGCGACCGTCCCAACCGACCAAGGGCCCCAGCCCTTTACCGCGAGCCAAGCCTTGGCGAATCGCTGTTTCGCCGCTGTTGGCCAGCGCCATCGGGTCGTGCAGCGTCGCCGACACACAAGCAGAGCAATGAGCTTTAATAAGTACTTTTCCGTTGTTCAAATCACCGAGTTCGTAGGTCACGGTTTTGGCGGCGAGCGCGGGACTTGAGGCGATAATGAGCAGGCAGGCTAATCGGCGCAAAGCGGGCTCCTTCTAGCGACGACGCAGCGGGCGGCGGCTGCGTCCAGTTTGAATAAGGGCGGCCTCGTCCTGAAGATCAGGCGCAGGCCAAAGCTCGGGATACAGACCGAACTCAAAACCGATGGCGTTACCTTTGAGGCTGCCCTCGATGGTAACACGATACGAACCGGCAACCGGCAAGGTCAGGTGAAAACCGTAAGAACCACGATCTTTAAACGCTTGTACTTTGCGACCCATGGGTTTCACGCGGGCGAGCGAACGCCGTATTTTCCGGTCTTTCGTGGCTTTCGTGTTCGGCGCGATCAAAGCGAGCAGCTGAGCACCGTTAAGCGGTAAAGAGCCGGCGACGCCGCTTTTGGAGATCTCGATGATCACACGGGTCACCTTGCCGGCCTCAGGAACGCCCGGGCTGATGCGAATGGCGGCGCTTAGTCCGTCGGGCAAACTTCGTTGCAGAAGACGTGTTACCGGTTTGGCAGGCACCGCTGCGGCGGTGTCGACGACCACTGCTGGGGCGGCGATTAGAAAGGCTGAAAAAGCGAGGGAGATCATTGTTCACACTCCTTGCGGTGGCGCAGCATCTCCAATTGGATGCGCGCTGCCAAGTCGGTGGTCGTTGGGGAACTGTTTAACGACCGTCCATTGATCAAGACATAGGGCGTACCCTGCAAGCCAGCGCGCTGCCCCAAAGCCTGCCCCTGTTTAAACAAAGCCTTAAGCGCAGGGTCAATACGGTCCCGCTGCCAGCGCGGGATATCGAGGCCAACCTGGGTCGCCACTGCGACAAGCTTTGCTTCGTTCATTTCGAGTTGCTGCTCGAAGACTTTATCGTGAAAGGCCCAGAAGGCCGTGGCACCCTGACGCCAAGCGGCGAGCGCAGCAATTGCTGCTTTGGCGCTGATCTCACTGCCGCCAAGCTGTACCGGAACAAAGTACATACGCACGGGTAAAGAGCTGTTAATCAAAGGCTTAAACTGCTCAACCGCTTGAGCGCAATGGCTACACATAAAGTCAGCGAACTCGATAACTTCCACTGCGGGCTGCCCCGGTGGCACGTTGCTTTTGCTTGGGTATTCGAGGACGTTTATCCCTTCAGCCTGATCGGCGCACATGCCGTCGGTAATAAGCCGGCTAAAGAGGAGTTGGGTTTGAGCTCGGCTCACACCAGCCTCGAGCATTCCCTTTAAAAGGCCGCCTAAAACCAGGGCTTGGTCGCAAGGGGATTTTTTAGCTAAGCAACCCGCCAAAGTGCGAGGGTTATCGCAACCGCAGAGTTCTTCTTGAGCGATTTCTGCGAAAGGACGTCGCGCAGCGGGAGCCAGGTTTTTGAGCGGAAAGCCGGCGAGGTCTGCGAGGGGAGCTTCGACCTTGGGCGGGCTAAGTACCAGCGGTTTCACTGCAGCTTTCGGCTTAGCGCCAACAGGGGTGTTCGCCTGCTGATCACAACCCAGTAAAGTCACGAGACTACAAGCTAGAATAAGACGCAAAACAGTTGCTCCCTTCATCGGCTCCGCAAGAGCCGCTTGCGGCTAACCAAGCAGGGGACGAACGGTCAAGAGGTCTCATTCGAAAAAATCTCAATAAGATCTTGCTCTACGGGGTATCGAGCAAACTGACAGACGCCGGTTTGGATTGCGCTTTGGCTTTCGGCCCGAGCAGTAAGGTATGGGCGTTCGCTGGGTTGAAAAGATGCTCGGCCAGCGCTTGTACCTGAGCCGCGCTGACCTTGTCGAGTTCCTGGTGCAAAGCTTCGCTGCGCCCCAAACCTAGACCATAGGCCATATCGAGAACGAGCTCCTGGCCGCGTGCCATCGCCGTTTGCCTTGCGACAACTCGCGCTCCTTTTAAATAACGCTTTGCGCGCAGCAACTCATCGGCATTGGGGCCCTCGCTGATAAAGCGACCGAGGCAGGCATCGAGCGCCTTTAAGCTCTCGTCAAGCCGTTCGGGGGCGGTGCTGTAATGAACCGTCAGCGCGCCGCCGCGCAGGCCGATCACCGCACTCGCGCTGATGCCATAAGTGAGGCCGCGCTCCTCGCGTAGCTCCTGAAACAAACGCCCGGAGCTACCACCGAGTATTTCGAGCAATATCACCAACTCGGCTTCACGTTTATCGCCGATGGGCAGGCCGGGAATACTGCGCACAACCTGAACCTGACTGCGCTCCAAATCGATCCATTGAGGCTCTAGAGATTGTGGCTTAAGGTGCTCAACCGTGGGAGCTAAGACCTGTTCTGGGCGTCCATCGGACCGCACAGGAAAAGCGGCGATGAGCTGCTCGAGCAGGCGCTCTGGAGCAAAATTTCCAACCACCACCAAAGTCGGTGGGCGGCTGGCGTAATGCTCATGATAATGCTCGCGGAGTTGCTCAGCGCTAAGGTGCCGTAGAGGCTCCTCCTCGCCTTCGAGCGGCATGCCGTAAGGATGGTCGCCGAAAATCGCCTTTAGGCCCAGGGAATAAGCCCGTTGCGCCGGACGGTCGTCGCGGCTGCGAATCAACTCGATCATGCGCGAACGCTCGCGATCCACCGCCTCTTGATCGATGCGAGGGCGCTTGAGCACGTCGATAAAAAGCTCGAAGAACTCATCAAACCGCTCGCTCGGCACCTCACCGCGCAAGCCAAAGCTCGAACGCCCGGGCAAAGCGCCGAGGCTAGCGCCCATACGGTCAATGCGCTGCGCTAGCTCCACCTCGGAGTAACGCTCTGAAGCTTGCACAAGAACCTCGGAGAGCAGACCGTGAACCCCCGAAGTCCCCGTTGTTTCCAACAACTGTCCGCCGACCCACGTGGCTAGAATAGCGGTGACCTGAGCCTGCGGGTTGGGCCAAAGCACGACCTCGACCCCAGAGGCCAGGCGGAGACTGTGACGACCGAGTTCGTCGGCTTTGGGCAAGGTTTTCACGAGCTTGAGTTCGCTCGTACCGGCCGCCCACGAACCGCTTGAAACCGCCGCCAGAGTCGTCTCGGTAAAACCGGGCTCGGCACCCTCGGGAAGAACGATGGTGAGATGCTGGCGGTTTTCGCTGATCAGTAGCTGACTCAGCGCCTTTAAACGCGCCGGAGTGGCCGAGGCGATAGCCTTGCGCTCCGCTTCCTCAGCCACCCAGCCACCGCGCATCATCTCGAAATGAGCTAAGCGGCTCGCCTCGTCTTGCACCGTTTCGTTTTGAAACACCGCCTGTGCGAGCAACTGCGCTTTGGCGCGCTGCAGGGCATCATCATCAACGCCGTGAGCAGCAACGCGGAGTAAACTACGAATAACGGCGTCGAGTGCTTCGCGCAGG
>JAPKCE010000298.1 GCA_028823075.1 Myxococcota bacterium | reverse complement strand
TATCAGAGCATCACCAGCCACGCCGGTTGGGGGGGCATCGTTATCTACCTCGTCGCGTTGCGTTACTTCCTGGTCCATCTCAAAGGCTTGGCGCGGATGATCACCACCATGAACCAGTTTTATGTGCAGTCGAGTCGCTATCGCGCTTATGTTCTGCACGGCCTGATCCCTATCGAGGGCCGTCCAGGCGACACTGATGATGGCATGGAAGATCTTTAGATGATTATCCGGTGCATTAAGGTTGGGACCGACCGATGAGCCGGATTTGGAACGCTGCAAACCCACTTCCCGAGGATTTCGAACGGGTTGTTCATCGAGATGGTTGGTCGATGGGCTGGCATGGCAGCTTGTTTGTACCTGGGTATGCGCTGGGGCGAGCGAGCGCCGTTCATCTGCTCGCCAAAGTCATTGATTGTGGCATCGATCGCGGCTCGCAGGTCGGACGGGGTACTTATTGGTTGGTCTTGCGAGAGCCGTCGGGACAGGTTCACCACCTGGTTGACCCCTCAGGTCTGCAACGAATTTTCTACTCAAGAACAGCTGTGTACGGGAGTTATACGACCGGTTTAAAGGCCCTTGGCGCGACCTTGTCATCGTGCTCACACGAGGGAATTGTCGAGTTTCTTAACTTCGGGCGATTTGGTGCTGATTTTAGCCATCACCCTGAGCTGCGCGCCCTGAGTGGCAGCGGCCGGCTGGAGGTAGGCCCTGCTGGCAGCATCAGCTTGTTTGATCGCAATTTGGCGGCGCCTGGGTTTGATCCTGGGCAACCGGCAGCCGAGTTTTTTCAGGGAATGGCAGATAGCCTACAAGGTACGAAGGTATCGGTTGACCTAACCGGAGGTCTCGATTCCCGTCTGGTCGCTGGTTTGCTCGACGCTTTTGGATTGGATTTTGAGACCGCCTTGAGCGGCGCCGATCATTACAGCGAGTTTTCAATTGCCGAGCGAGTTAGTCGGCGTTTGGGCAAAGGTTTTCAGCGGTACGGACATGACATCGATCGGATTACTGGCGACTTACGGCGCCATATTCGACGCAGCGAAGGCTTGATCGATGGGGTCGCGACGCATCGCGCCAGCTTGCTGCAAGAAGCGAGACATTCCGAGGGCTACGAGGTGGTTATCGGAGGTGTTGGGGGCGAGAATTTTAACGACTATACATTGGTTCAGGACTTGCCATTTGTCGGTCGACGCCACGCCAACCTCGAACGATTTTTTGACCTTCGTTTGAACCCTGTTTTAATGCCCGAAGGTCTCTTATGCCCCAAGTTTTCGGCGGTTCAGAATGGTTTCCGCAGTCGGATCTTAGACCGTTTGGAAGGTTATCGAGGGGCGAACTCAACGGCGACTTATCAAAATATATTTTATCGACACCGGGTTGGGCCGATAACCGCAGTTCAGGTGAGCGCTACTCAGCGCTTGGGTATGGGCCATTTGATGCCTTTGATGGATTACCCTCTTTTTTGCGCTGGGTACCAGTTGCCGATGCGCGAGCGCTTGGCGAGTGGGTGGCACCGGCACCTCATTAATGAGCCTGCACCCGCGGTTTCGGGTATCGCTTCGACCTCGGGCATTGCTGCTTACGGCGGGCGGATGGGGCTTCTGAGGGATTTGTGCGGCTATGGATCGAATACGCTGAAGCGGGGTATTCGTAAGGCTGACCAACGTCTTTTGAAGCGCGCTTACCCACAGGAGTCACCGGATGATTTGGGTTTGCTCCCGGCGCTGCGCTCAACAACTTTGGCCGCTGAGGCTTTTGATCGGGTAAAAGCTGCCGGTGTTTTGCGCGCCGATTTGAAGCTTTCTCAGTTGCCCAATTTTTGGCTGGGTAAGGTGATCACCCTGGGCATTTTTGCTGAGATTTTGGACCCTTAGGTGTCGAGAAGGCTCTCGTAGAGCGCAACGAGCTTTTTGAGTTCGAGGCCCCAATGATAGCCTGAATGAACGCGACGGCGACCCGCTTCACCCATTTGCTCGGCTCGGGTTGGGTCGTTGATCAAGCTGCGAATGGCATCCGCTATGGCTGTTGGGTCTTTCGGGTCGACAAAGATTGCGGCTCCTGAGTCGCCTACGAGTTCACGCCAGCGCGGGAAATCCGAGGCGATGACCGGTAGCCCAGCGGCCATGTACTCGAAGAGTTTGATCGGCGTTGAGTCGAGATAATTAATGGTGGGATGAAGTACGCAGAGCCCGACCATCGATTCCCTTAGAGCAACAACGACCTGAGGCCTATCGAGAACCCCGGCGAGCTCAATTTGAGCGCCCTTTGCTGCTGCTTCGAGCTCCTCGGTGAGGGTGGCTTCGATCGGCCCTGCGAGGAGCAGGTTGGTATCGGTGCTTTGGATGGCTTGCAGCATTTCTCTGGCGCCGCGAATCGCTGTGATTCCGCCGATGTAGATGGCTTGACGCTTTTTACCGGTCCAATCGGTTTGGCCTAGGTCGAGCTCTTCGAGCATTGGGTAGTTGTTGATGGCTTCTGCGCGAACACCCAAAGCCGCAAAGCGGTCTCGAATGAATGGTGTTGCGGTGACCACGGCGTCGAGGCGTTTTGCTGCGAAGTTTTCTATCAACTCGGTGACCCCGGATACGGGTCGTCGAAGGGCGCTTGGGATCCATGGTTTTGAGAGGATTTGACGGGGCAGATCTTCGTGACTGTCGAAGATTACCCTTTTGCCTTTCGCCTTGAGAAACAGTCCAATTGGGAACAACTCAGGATCGTGGAAATGGTACAAGTCTGCGTCTGTTTCAAGCGCCCGACGTAAGACGAGACGAGCGCTGCGCAAGAGGCGCTCGCTGCGGCTCCGAGCGCGAGGTATCACCCGAATGTCGACGCCTTTGTCTTGGTGGTCCATTTCTCCAGGAACGATCAAGGTGACCCGGTAACCGTGGGCTGCCAGGCTGGCGCATTCCTTATGGAAAATGCGCACATCCTTGGTGGGGTGAACGGAGCTAAGATGGCAGACATGATGCATTAGGAGCGGCTTGGTTTGGGCAGCGGCAGTTGAGTCGGTTGGTAATTGTCGACGAGCTCGCAGGCTTGATCGCGCATGCTGCTCGCTTGCCGCGCACTGCCGGTTTCGAGCAGTTCGGCGACGGCGCTTAGCAAGGCCTCGTGATCTTGTTCTTTACGGCTGACGCGCAAGATCTTTTGGTGTGCGGTTCGCGTTTGGTTTTCGCCAATGATAATCAGTTCCTCAAAGAGCTTTTCGCCGGGGCGAAGACCGCTGAAGACGATGTCGATGTCGTCACCTTCTTTGAGCCCCGATAGACGGATGAGTTGGCGCGCTAAATGGACGATGCGAACCGGCTCGCCCATTTCCAGTATGAAGGTGTCGTCGCCTTCGGATAGGGTGCCCGCTTGCAACACCAACTGCGCGGCTTCGGGAGCGGTCATGAAGAAACGCTCGATATCCTTATGGGTCACGGTAATGGGACCGCCGCGTAGAATCTGCTCGCGGAAAGTGGGGATCACCGAGCCTGAGGAACCAATGACGTTGCCGAAGCGCACAGTGGTGAAGCGGGTGTTGCTCTCCATCTGCAAGGGGAGGTAGCGCATCACTTGAACCGATATGTCCGTCTCCTGTGCGGCGTCCTTCCGACTGGACAGCATGGCATCATCGTCACACAGCACACCATCAATGCACAACTGGACGGGCTCCGCTTCCACCGTGTACGTCAGCGTGTTCTCCGATCTCTCGTGGCACGGCG
>JAPKCE010000010.1 GCA_028823075.1 Myxococcota bacterium | reverse complement strand
GCTGTTTCGACCGGGCGGCATCGAGCGCTTTCTCGACCCGGATCGTATGAAGGCCTGGATCGACCAAAGTGAGGGGGTGAACATCGCCTTTAAAGTGTGGCAGCTCTATGGTTTAGCACGCTTTATGGAGCTCGAGGGGGTTTAGTTATTCCACCGCTACGGTTTCAATACCCTCATTCTCGTCGCTCGTTTCAAGCCGCTTCACGGGCTCCGGGCGCCGCAAGCGGTGAACCTGCAAAACCAAGCGCGTCGTAGGTGCAAACTCCACAGCAACCATATCGCCGACGGTAATCTGTTGGGTGAGCTTGTTCGGCATGTCGAATCGTTCGCCTTTGACGATGAGAAACCCGCCGCCAACTTCGTCGACCAGAGCGCTAAGCCCAGCCGCAACACCGCCTTTGAGGTCTGCGCTGTGCGCTGAGGTGGCAGCTTCGGCAAGTCCGGATACGGCGATGGGTAGCAGAACGAAAAGGGCGAAGAGGGTGACATCGCCGATGCTACCGGCGCCAGCGATCCATAGGTAAATTCGCCAGCAAAGCAAAATCGCCCAGCCGACCCAACAGGCCTTGGCGAGGCTTTTGTAGCCATCGACGACCAACTTTAACCGAACTTTCTCTGTGGCGGTCATTGGACGCATAAGGCCTACTTCGGTCTCCGGCGGTTTGAACCCTCTTTAGTAGTCGGCGCACGAGGGCAAGTCTCTAGGTCGAGCAGGCTGCCGCGCCTTGGGCTCCGGTTTAGGTCCTCAACAAGAATGCGGCCGCGCTCGGTGCACAGATAATGTCCGACCTTCATGTGTCCGGATATGGCGCGAGCCGGTGACTGGACATGCTGTGGCCGCCGGCCGAAGGCGAGCCACGAAAAGGTCAGGCCCGGTTTACGAATACCGGCCAGTTGGCGCGCCTTTTCATACCATTCAGGGCGCTCGCCATGCAGTTCGGAAAAACACCATCCGGCACGTGGGTTCTCAGCGTACGGACATTTGGGAGCGCCGGTGCAGGGTCCTGCAATCGGCAGGCGGTTTTTGGCAGCTTCACGCAGACGGATCAGTCCCAGCGACGCGGAGCGACCACCGGGTTCGATCATGACAACCAAGCCATTGGGACCAGCGGCTCCTAGGGCAGCGCGCAACAACGAATCGATGAGCCGCTCGTTGGGGATCTCGCCGAGGAGATTAGCGATGATCACCAGATCGGCGTTCGGCAACTTGCCCGGTTTCAACGCATCCCAAGTGCGAGTCTCAACGTCGACGTTTGGACGAAAGCGCCGCAGCGAATCCTGGCCCCAGCGCATGGCGCTTTGCGAGCGGTCCATGGCGATGACCTTTTTGAGCGAGGGCAAGGCATGCAGCGCGCCTAGCGAGGCCGCACAAGTGCCGGCGCCCAAATCGAGCACGGTTTCAAAGCCTTCAGGGCGCAACTCTTTGAGCACGACCGAGGCTTTAAGCGCGGTGCCGATGCCGAAGAACCTACCGTAAGCCTCGATCTCTTCGTCGTGGCGCAGGTATCCGCCGCGTCGTTCAGCCTGCTCATCATGCAGCAGAGCCTGCATTTTCTCGAGCGAGCGAAACAGGGTTTTACCCCCGGTGGGGCGTAGGTTTTCGAGTAGTGGGTCGGGAAACAATGGTCTCATGCGCTGCCAATTACCTACGGCGGCAAAAGCTGCAAGCAGAAGCATTGGCGAGTAGGCATTGGATTTATGGTGCGCTTCGCGACACACCGGCTTTCCACTTCGCCACGGAGCGCCAATGTCACCTCCAGCCCACGGCAGAGATTTGCTAACCTGGTACTGGGACTGCGCCCGCGATCTGCCTTGGCGAGCGCGGCCCGAACCCTGGCGCGTGATGGTTAGCGAGTTCATGTTGCAGCAGACTCAGGTTAAGACCGTGCTGCCCCGCTTTGAACCATTTTTGGCTTTGTTCCCTTCGCCGAAAGCCATGGTTTTAGAGGGTGAGGCGGCGGTGATAGCGGCTTGGGCTGGGCTCGGTTTTTACCGCCGGGCAAGTTCTTTGTACGCTGCTGCTGAAACCATCGTCTCGGTACATGGCGGAGAAGTACCGGGCGATCTTGACGCTTTGCGCTCGTTGCGCGGCGTCGGTGACTACACCGCAGCCGCGGTGGGTAGCATCGCCTTTGGTTTGTCCGCAGCGGTTTTAGACGGAAATGTTGAGCGCGTCCTCGCTCGCTTCCATGCTTTTGATGGGCCTTCACGACGGGCGAAGGGCAAAAGACAAATTCAAGACTTCGCAGATGAGTTGCTCAACGCAGAGCATCCCGGCGACCATAACCAGGCGATGATGGAACTCGGCGCGCGCATCTGCCGGCCGCGAAGTGTCGACTGCTCAGCTTGTCCCTTGAGCCCGGCATGCAAAGGTAAAGAACGTTGGTGGCAGTTTCCGAACCTGCCGAAAGCCAAGAGCGAGATCCCCTTGCAACTCGAAGGTCGTTTACTGCTGCAAGCCCCAGGTGGAGAGATTGCCTGGAGGCGTCGCCCAGCGAGCGGGCTCTACGCTAATCTCCCGGACCTTCCCGCGTTTGAGGTCGGCGAAACGCATTGCGCCTACGGTCAGCCCAGCGGGCGCGCCGAGACCCAACAACGCTTGAGTCATCGGCAGTTGCAGTTTGAAGCTTGGTTGGTGCCGGTTGAGCGCCTGCCTTGTGACCTTTTGAGCGGCTCCGTAGAGGCCTTCCTGGCCGAGGGACCGCCCACGCCAGTGGCTCGCCTAGTTCGGCTACTTCAGGCTTCGAAAGGCTAGATTGACCGGGGCATACCCTGGACAGCCGAGCACCCTGTCGGCCAAACAAACGCCGTCGAATCCGCGCCAGTAGGCGCCGTTTAGGAGTCGCAAATGGACGAGCTGCTGTCCTTGATCCGCCACCATGAGTTGGCGGAATCTCTGCAACCTTTTGGCTTGCTCGTTGAGCCCGACGGCCGAGGCGGTTTAAGCGTCAATGCGGGGCGTTTGGACGCCGGCGTCCAGAGCTTACTCGAGGCTCAAGGTTTGCAGAGCATAAGCGCTACGACGCTTGAAAGCGACGATGCTGTAGCCGAGTTTATCGCTAAAACGGACGCGCTAATCGCCGACTCTCCGAGCCGCTTCGTGTTGCGCCAAGCAAGCGCTGCGGTGGCCCCTTTAGACATGCCTCGCTCGGCCGAATGGCTCAAACGTTACTACGGTAAAAAGGGCTTCTCGCCCTTTGGCGAACGCAAACCTAGCGTGGTCGATCACGCGCGCAGCGGCGGCCCGTTTATCAGCAGCATTGATGACGAGCCTCTCGTGTTTTTCGACGCTTCTTCACAGATAGCCACACATGCTGGTGGACTCAACGCAGCGCAGGTTCAGCGCAGTCGAGACGAAGGCGGTTTCGACGCCGATTTGGTGGTTAACCGAGATTCATCGCGGGAGGATTGCCCCGCATTAAACGCATTAGCTGAGCTCATGCTCGAGCATGTCCACCCGAGTTTAAACCAAGTAGCGTTTGCTAACTCGGGCGCCGAGGCGAACGAAAAGGCTCTAAATCTAGCGCGTCAAAACGGGCGTGGCGGGCATCGCCTGCTGGCCATGAAGGGCTCGTTTCATGGGCGCACCTTATTGCCGCTCCATGGCACCTGGAACCCCGTTAAGCGGGGACCGTTTGAGTTTGCTGGTTTCGAGGCCAAATGGGTCGATTTCCCGCGTCATTTGTTGCCCGACGATGAGCCGCAGATGCCGGCCG
Source organism: Myxococcota bacterium (assembly GCA_028823075.1). Taxonomy (GTDB): domain Bacteria; phylum Myxococcota; class UBA4151; order UBA4151; family UBA4151; genus CACGMS01. The sequence goes on along the minus strand of JAPKCE010000010.1, from coordinate 12,872 downwards.
GTTGGGTCGAGGCATGGCGCCAAGGTCTGGGCTGGAATGACTCGGGCGATGATGCGCTGCTCGCCGCTGAACTCGAGACGCTAAAATCGGTGGATGCCCAGCTGAGCGCTGAGCCCATTTTCGCGGTTATTACCGAAGTGATGCAGGGTGAAGGCGGCGATAATTATGCCACCCGGCGATTCTTCTGTGCCCTGCTGGCGCTTTGTCGGCGCCATAACGTTCCTCTAGTGATCGACGAGGTTCAGACCGGTTTTGGTCTCGGCGGGCCAATGTTTTGGCATACCAGTTTACGCTTCGAGGATGCAAAAGGAGAGGCTGACTCGCCGGATCTCATCGCCTCGGCAAAAAAAGCCCAACTCGGGGCCGTGATCAGTCGTTTTGCTGACGATGAGCCTACAGAAGTCTCTTCAGCCTCGGCCGTTCGCGGTCTGGCGCAGGCGCGCATCGCTTTGACTACCGATCATGCGGCGATGGCGGCTCTGGGCGAGCGCAGCTTGAAAGCGCTTGCTGCTGCTCTGCCCGAAGGTTTGATCACCAACGTGCGCGGCAAGGGGCTCGCCTGGGGCATCGATCTGCCCTCGGGCGCCGTCGTCAACCGCTTGCTCGCCGAACGGTTTTGGCGCGGTTACCTCACTTATATCGCCGGGACGCATACCCTTCGTTTTCGCCTCAACCCGTCGATGAAAGATACCGACTGGCAGGCCGTTATCGATGCTCTTCAAGACAATCTAAAGGGCTTGATTGAGCAGCTGGGCTGGGAAGGGCCGCAGGCCTTCGCCGATGCCGTTGCCGCCATGGAAAAGCCGCTCTGGCAAGCAAACGGTTCGCATCGCAAACCCCGCTACGGTTTGGCCCAAGGCTATCGTCTCGAAGTCATGACCTTGGACGGGTTGAATGCGGTGATGCCGCGCGTGCTCGAACTTGAAGCCGAGGTGTACGAGCCTCAGCGCCGCGAGACGGCCGAGGGCTTATGCGCTTTTCTTGGCATGCCTGGCTTCATAGGTCATCTGGCCTTCAGTGCTAACGGTAGTCTGGCAGGATTTTCGCTTGGCGCCGCACTCGAAGCCTTTGAAAGTGTTGATGGCTGCCGGGCCGATACGACTTGGGGCAGTGGTCAGACTTTGTATTCTTTAGAGATGCTTGTGAGCGCTGAGCACCGAGGTCAGGGCATAGGAAGAATGCTTAAATCGGCGCAATTCGACGATGCTCGCAGCGCAGGCTTTCGCTTCATCTGTGGTCGAAACCGGGTGGGGGGAACCGTCGAGATGGCGCCTCTCAACACCTCGCTCGGAGCCTATACCGTGATGCGGTTGGGCGCTCAGTACGGCGAGGCCGACGGTGAAACCGATTATTACCGCCTGTCTTTGTATCCGGGCCGAGTCGACGCCGAAACGGGGGTCGACGAGGGTATCGATCTGGCGGGAGGTCTACAGCGACCGATGGGAAACAAACCCGAAAGTCTGCTGGCAGCGGCGCGGCGCGGTGTCTTTGGTGGGCCGCTTTGTAACAAACTAAGCCTCTGTAATTTCGCGACCCCCGACAGCATCCGCTTCGCCGAACTGTTGCAGGCCTTAGCTCCACAGGGCTGTGATCATGCGCTCTATACCTCGGGGCGTTCGGAGATGGTCGACAAGGGACTTCGGGCCATTAAATACGCCAACCAACAGGCCGATGTCGTGCTCAGTTTCGAGGGCTGTTATGTGGGGCATACCACCGCTGCGGCGCGTTCGGTCTCGGACCACACGCAGCCCTATTTCGAGTGGCCAAAATTGCCTCATCCGGCGCGTGTCGGCTGCGGCGCCGCTCTCGACGCTTTGGATGAGGCGCTCGACGAGTTAGGCGACCGCTTGCTCTGCTTGGTTATCGAACCGATCGGCGAGCGCTCTGGTTTGATTATTCCATCGGAATTTTACGCTGCTTTGCAAGAGCGTCGAGAAGATAAGGGGCTGCGCGTTTCTGTCTGCGAGACCGTTACCGGAGCGTTTCGAAATGGCTACGGAAGTTGCTTTTACGTGGACTCCACGGAACTGCGCGCCGACCAGGTTTGGTGGTACGCAGGGGGCCAACTCGGCGTGGTCTTTTGCGCCGACACCACCTGGGTCGAAAAACCCTTGCAGCTGATCTCAACCTGGGATGGCGATGAGCTTTGCATGATCCGCAGCGCCCATCATCTGCGCTTCGCCTTGCGCAACCAAAACGCGATCAGCCAGCGAGCCGCTTTGATGAGCCGCATGCTCAGCCGCATTGGGGGAGCCAGCGCTCTCGGGCTTTGCGGCCATATCCCGGTCGAGGATGCTGCTGCCGCCGAATCCGAGCTAGCCAAACTCGGTGTGCAAGTGCGCAGCTCGGCAGCTGGCATAACTCTATTGCCACCGCTGTCGATCAGCGCCGATGAACTCGGGCGGGGAATCAACGCCATCGTCGCGCTTTAGCGATATCGTATGAGCGCGCTTTCGCGTGTGAACAGCCCAGTAAAAAGTCGTCGCCTACGATATAAAACAACTCTGGAACTAGACGTTCAGTAAAACCCCAGTTTGTCCGGTTAGCGGCCCGCGACAGATTCTCATGGCGGGAAGTTCGCCGGTCCAATCAAACACCAAACCACCACAAGTTGCGCTTTTATGCGGCAACTCTTCGCTGATCAGCATGCTCAAGCGACGGTCGCTAAGCAGCTCCCACATGGCTTCGGGGCTGGGCTCTATTTGGGTCTTTTGTAGGCGTTCTTGCAGCGCATCCCAGCGTACAAAGGTCGTGCTTTCTTGCGGTAGCACTTCAAGTTCGGCTTGTTCGGGGCTGAGGCAATGGTTGGTGTGGCAAGCGGCGCTTGGGTAGGTGAGCTCACGACGACCGCCCTGACTCCAATATGTGATGCAGCGTTGCTGCCCCGCGAGCGCCTCGATACCGTAAAAATCGTTGCGATCGGAGATCTGATAATAATGCCCGGAGCCCACGCCGATACGTTCGAGCAGGACTTTTGCTTGTTTCGCTGTTTCGCAGGCGAGCATCATGCGTACCAAAGCCGGCCAGATCAGACCCAGCGTGGTCGTCGGTGTGTTGAGGTTATTGATGGTCACCGCCACACCATGCTCATTGATTCCTGCCATGCCCATGCAGCCGGTTAGGCTAAAGGTCAGACAGCGCGGCGCTCCATCGACCGCAAAGCGCATCGCTTCGACATAGGGCGCCGCGGAGCCGTGCATATCCCAGGTCTGTCCCAAAACGGGAGGCGTGCCGGGAAGAAATACGGCGGAGCAGCCCTGGTCATCGTAAAGCGTGGAGCGGCTCAGGTCGCGCAGGTCGGTATAATGGTTGAGCACCACCAGTTCGCCTTTGCCAATGTCCGCAGCTTCGGCCATCGCGCAGAACTCTTCGTAGAGATCGGGCGAGGCAGCCTGTAATAAAGGCAGATGTTTTTCGCCTAGGGAAACAATCTCAGCGACGCTCTTAAAGTCGGTTTTACCAAGCGTTAGTTCGAGACGAATGTTGGCAAGTTCGTGAATGGATTTACGAAACGTTTCGCCGTGGGCAGCTCCGGCGGCGCGCGGCGAACCGGAAAATTCGAAAGCTTTCATAAAAACTCCATGGCTAAAAGAAAGGTCGGGGATGAACCCCGACCTTAAATTTTAAGGGTCTTAGCGCTGGGGGATTTACCCCGGCCGCTAGCTGTCGTGTTTGGCACGCTCGGCGCGACGCTTCAGGTCACGCGCCCGACGCTGATATTCAGCTTCGAAAGCCGACGAGCCTTCGGGCACGTTGCGCAGCGCGGCGCGTACATTGCGGTCGATCTCTTCGTCCAGGTCGAGGTGCTTGGTAAGCACTTCGGCAACGACCTCTTTGAGTTCATCATCGGAACCGTAGATCTCTTCGACGTTACCCGAATCAAACAGCGCTTCGAGTACCTGGTCGGTGACGAAGGTGATGCCGTCGGTGGCCAGCGGAAACTCGCGCACTTCGGCGATGCTGCGCTTGACCATGATGTAGCGGTCTGGGCTGAGGTGGCGCCGTGCCAAGCCGGCTTTCGCCTCTTGGTTAATGCGATCTTCCTTGTTCATGTAATCGACCATGACGGTGGACAGATCGAGTTCAGCCTCGATGACCTGGGTATCTTCAATCTCGGCGTATTCGCGGCTGCGAAGAAAGCGAACCACATCGTGGGAGATTTTCGGAATGACCTTGCGGTAGAGATTTAACATCATTTTATGCTCCTTGTCGGCGCCCCGTACCGACCCTCTCCGGGGCCGTGTATCCGGTCCTGGGCGGGGCCTTAAAAAGGCCGAGCGTTGTATTTGCTTGGACCCGATAGGCTTGGGTTTTGGCCTTGGCAACAAAAATGGGTGGTGCGCCGGGCGCCTGGCCACCATCATCGCGTTGGAGCCGCCATGCCAATCCCAGTTCATCTGCAACAAAACCTTGAGCGCATCCCCCATCAGCCAGGTTGCTATCTGATGCATGATGGCGCCGATCGGGTGGTCTATGTGGGTAAGGCAAAGCAGCTACGCAACCGGCTGTTGCAGTATTTTAATGGCCAGGACCCGCGCGCCTTTGTGAAGAAAATCGACAACGTGGTGCGGCGCATCGACTGGATTCTTACCGGCAGCGAAAAAGAGGCGCTTCTACTCGAGTCGACACTGATCAAACGCCACCGGCCGCGCTTTAATGTCATGCTTAAAGACATGGAAAGGTCCGTACTTTTACGCATCTCAAAGGATCATAAGTTCCCACGGGTGGATCTGGCGCGGCGGCGAAGCGACGACCAGGCTTTGTATTTCGGCCCTTACGATTCGGCCGGCCAATTGCGCCGAGTGCTCGGTGTTTTGCAGCGATACTTTCGTCTGCGAACCTGTAGCGACCAGGAGTTTTCCCGCCGTGACCGGGTCTGTATCGAGTTCGAAATCGGGCGGTGCAGTGGTCCTTGTGTGGGGCGGGAAAGTGAGGTGGATTACGGACAGCAGGTGCGCGCCGTGGCTTGGTATCTACGCGGTCGTTCGAAACCGCTGCTGGCTGCCATGGAGAAGCGCATGCAGCAGGCCGCTGAGGCCTTGGAATTCGAGAGCGCTGGCCGGCTGCGCGATGACCTAGGCGTCATTCGCAACGCATTACAGCGTCAGGTTGTGGTGCAGGGTCGCGCCGTCGATCTCGATGTCATGCTGATCGAGCGCCACGGCGAACTGGCCGTGGGTATTGTGCTGCCGGTACGTGCCGGCGCGGTGATCGGTAAACACACTTCGTTATGGCGCGGAATGGAGCTCGACGATGGGGCCATGCTGCGCGGCTTTCTGCTCGCTTATTACGATGCCGAGGGCGGCGCCGCCGAGCTGCCACCAAGGATTATTCTGGCGCAGATGCCCGATGATCAAGCTGACTTAACACAATGGCTTAGCGAGCGCCGCGGCGCCAAGGTTGAACTGCGTTTGGGCAAAAGCGGCTCGGCGCAAGGCTTGTTGGTGATGGCGCGGCAAAATGCTCAAGACGAGCTGCAGCGGGTGGCCGCTCAGCGCGACGAGCGCCAGCGAGCCTTACAGCGGCTGCAACGCATGTTTCTTCTGTCAGAACCGCCTGAGGTCATCGACGCGCTGGATATTTCGACCTTTCAAGGGCGCGATACCGTGGGCGGCAAGGTTCGTTTTGTCGAAGCCAAAAAGTCGACCAAAGGTTACCGTACGGTTCACATAAAAGGCGCCGCTCAGGGCGATGATTTTAGTGCTCTTCGGCAGGTGGTTCAACGCTTGTATGGCAAGCATCCCGAAGAGCGGCCGGATCTGCTTATGGTCGACGGTGGGCGCGCTCAGGTCGCCGCTGTGATGAAGGCTTTTAAGCTCTGCGGTGTCGAGGCGCCGCCGATCTGTGGTTTGGCTAAGGCGCGCGCTTTACGCGAAGGCCAAGGCTTTGACGGTGATGATCTGATTGAGCCTAAGCAGAGCGACACGGGGCTGCATAGTACCGAGCGAATATTTGTTCCCGGGCGTAAGAACCCGCTGCGTTTGCGCGACAACGATGCGGGTCTGGCGCTGCTCGTGCGCATGCGAGACGAGGTGCATCGTTTTGCCATCACCGCTCACCGTCGACTGCGCCAAAAGCGCCATTCAAGCAGCGCTCTCGACAGTATTCCGGGCATCGGTTTAGAAAAGCGTAAGGCTCTGCTGCGCGCCTTTGGCAGCGTCAAAGGTGTTGCTCAGGCTTCGCTCGAGGCGCTCGAGAGCGTGTCTGGAATTTCGCCCGCTTTGGCGAGGCGTATTCGAGAGGCGCTTAGCGTAGGGGCGGGGGAGCGTTGAGGGCACGGGCCAGGCCGCATATTGATCTCTACAGCGCAAGACCACATCATCGGGCTTCAAAAGGAGCGCCATAAATTTTGCCCGGTCAACAGTCCAGCCTCTCACAGATGGCGATCGCCCCTTTCTACCGCCTCATCCGCTGGTTCGCTGGTCGTTTGCTGCTGCTGTTTTACAGAGAAGTTGTGCACAGCGGCCACGTCGAGCTTCCCAGCCACCGCCCCTTACTGCTCGCCGCTAACCACCCAAATTCTATCATGGACCCGATCGTCCTCACCACCTCGATGAAACGTCCGGTGGCGTTTTTGGCGCGCGCCGGGCTGTTCTCCTTTGCCCCGGTCGGCTGGTTGTTGCGTAAGTTTCACGCCATCCCGGTGATGCGAAGCCAAGATGGTGGTGACATGACGAGCAATAAAAACGCCTTTACCGCTGCGCACAGCCAACTCGCAAGCGGTGGAGTTGTCGGTATTTTTCCCCATGGGCATAATGTCGAAGAGCGCCGCATCGACGATATCCGTAGCGGCGCGGCGCGCATCGCCCTGGGCGCAGAAGCCGAGAATGGCTGGCAACTCAATTCGGCCATCGTGCCGGTGGGCCTGAATTACGAAGATCGAGACCGTTTTAATTCCCGGCTGCTCGTTTGTTGGGGCGAACCGATCAGCGTCGCTGATTACCGCGAGCGCTACCAAGAAAACGAGCAAGACGCGGTGGCGGCGCTTACCGAAAGCCTGCTCGAAGCGATGCGCCGGGCGGCTGTCAATTTGGACATTGTTGTCGAGCGAAAGGCGCTCGACTCACTGCGCAAAATCTATGCTCATCACCTCCATAAAGCCCTCATCGACGAAGATAAAACCTTGCAGGACCGCTTCTTCATTGAAGGGCGCATAGGCGACGCTATCGCTTGGATGATGCACGCCGACCCTGTCGCCGCTGAAGACCTGTTGTTGCGCATCGACCGGCACTTAGACCTAATGCGCCGAATCCACCTAAAAGAACGTGTTTTTCAAGGCGGCGAAGGGAGCCCTGATCAGCGTCGGAAAATGTTGCGCAGCACCTGGCGCATGATCGCCGGCCTACCCTTGACTGCCTGGGGCATCTTACATAACTGGTTACCATATCGAGCGACGGTTTGGTTTACCCGCTTCGCCGGTGAAGAGGCCATCGTCGCGGTCACTGCATTTCTCGCCGGGATCACATTTTTTGGCCTCTGGTACGCCATGCTTTCTCTCTACCTCTACCTGCTCACAGGCTCGATCACAGCCACGCTGATCTACGTCTTGAGCATTCCCGGGTCCGGACATTTTGCGGTGGCTTACCTGCGTTGGCTGCGCTTCGTGCGCTGCGAAGTTTTGACAGGTATCATTCTCAGGCGGCATCCGAGTTTACTCGAAAAACTGCGCCAACAACGCAGCGAACTCATCGCCGAATTGGATACGCTTCGCGAGGCTTTCGTAGCCGATGAAGGCAGCGAGATTACGGACTATTTAGCGCAGCGATCTTCGCCGCCGTGAAGCGGTCGTGACGCTCTATTGCTTGCATCCACAGTTCGTGCTGCTCAAGGCATTCTTCGTCTGACCAATGCATCAGCGCGCCGGCCGCTTGCGCCAACTCCATGCAGCGCCCGTGCCAGGGGAGGTCTTCGGTCGTGAGCATGCAGCGTCGCGCAAACAAGTCGTCGAGCGAGGCCGCCCATTCCAAGGTCATGGCGTGGAGAACTTCAGCTTTTGCCAGCGGAAGCCCGGGCACCAGCGGCTCGGCAAGCTCGCTTTCATCGCGCATCAACTGCAACATCGGTCGCGCATAGGGGCCATAAACCCTATTAATACGAGAAAAAATCGCTGGGGATAAAGACTTAGGCCGCTCAGACTCAGCTAATTCGTCGAGCAAAGCATTCCGGCTGCGCGTCTTATGGCCTTGCCCTCGATTCAACATTTTCGTGGCGCAATCGATGGTCTCCTCGGCCAGGCTTCGATGTGTGGTGAGTTTGCCGCCGAGCACCAGCAGTAAGCCCTTTTCGCCGCCAAAGTCCTTGGGGCGGACTACCTTATGGGCGCGGCTGACTTCGCCCTCTTTGACCTGCGGCCCCTGCGCCCGCACCAAGGGGCGAATCCCGGCTCGCGTCAGGATAATATCCGCATGCTTAAAGTCAGCTTTTGGCAGCAGCAGGTTGGCTTCGTGCAGAAGGTAGTCGATCTCTTCATCGGTGGCCCACCATTGGTTTGGCTGATCGTGGTAAATATCCGTTGTTCCCACCCACAAAGACTCGCCCCAGGGGATGAGAAAGAAGGCGCGACCGTCGCCGCGCGCCTGAGCGTACAAGCCGGAATCCGGATGCCCGGCCGGGCGAGGCAACATGATGTGGCTGCCGCGCGTGGTGTGTAACAAGGGTGTATCTCGGCTCTCCGAACGCCGCATCAAGTCGTCGACCCAATGTCCGGTGGCGTTGACGACCACGGGCGCATAAAGCAGCCGACCATCGGAAAGTTCGACCCCAACGACGCGATCCAAGTCGCGCAGCAAGGCCTCGACCCGCACCCCGACATCGACGCTTGCACCGGCCTGAGCCGCATCGCTCATCAACTCGACGACCAGGCGTTCCGGGTAGCGGACTTGCGCATCGACGTAGCGCAGCCCACCGCGCAGGCCATCAGGCCGCAAGGTCGGAAATTTCTTGCGCAATTTTGCGCTGCTCATGCTGCGCACTTCGCCACCGAAGGGTCGCCCGGCCATCGCCTCGTAGAGCCATAGCCCCATGCGCAAAGTGCTCACCCAATGCGGGTCATCGTCTTGGACGGTGAGTTGAAGTTCGAGTTCGGAGACTCGCCAGGGGCGCTGCTGGAGCAAGAGTTGACGCTCGCGTAGGGACTCTCGAACCAAACCGAATTCAAGAGTTTCCAAATAGCGCAAGCCGCCGTGAATGAGTCGCGTGGAGCCAGCGCTGGTGCCGTAGCAGAGGTCGCGCGCCTCGATCAGGTGAACATGTAAACCGCGCAGTGCAGCCTCGCGAGCGATGGCGACACCGTTAATGCCACCACCGATGACGATCAGGTCTGCATCTTGGGTTTCGTTCATCGTCGCTCGAGTTCTCCAGTGACGCACATAGCGGCGGTGCAGATATGGCCTACGCTTTGGCCCTGGTCATCCTGCAATTCGCTACAGGCAAAGCCTCGCGGGCAATCGCCAACATCGCGGCAGCCCAGAGCACAGGACTTGCCCAGGCTGTTGCCGTCCCGGTCTTGGTATTCGATGCATAGCGAGTCGCTGCCGTGACGGCTGCTCGGTTGGCAGTCATCGCTGTCGTCGCAAGGCGCGCAAAAGCCATCGGCGAAATCAAAACAAGCGCCTTGTTCAACTTCGGCCGGGCAGATTTCGCCGCTATCATCCAAGCCGTTTGCGCAGCAGAATTGTCCCAGTCCACAGTCGAGTTCTTTGCTGCGGCAGGGCTTGGGTACGCAGGCTTGGCGCAAACAGATTTGCATCGACGAACAATGCTCATCGTCAAGGCAACCGTCGAGGCATTGGCGGCTATCTGGGTCGCAATAGACTCCAAAGCGTGGTGGGCAATCGGCGTCGCTCGAACATCCGGGCAAGCGGCAGCGGCCCTCGCTACAAGTGTAGCCCTGTTCGCAATCGCCATCTTCAGTACAGGCCGAGCCGCAACGTCCGTCGTCGTGGCAGCGCTGATTCGATGGGCAGCTCCCGGGCGCGCAAGGGTCGTTGCAGACTCCGGTGATGGGCTCGCAGGTCGAGCGTCCGGGGCAGTCCTCATCGGCGCGGCAGAATTCAACGCAGAGCCCTCGTTCATCTCGGCGTTGGGCGCAGCGTCTACCTTGCGGGCATTCGCTATCCTCGGCGCAGCCCATAGGCGTGGTGCATTGAGCCGGCAGGCAAAAGCCGCCGTCGTCACGGATGAGCCCGGCTGGGCATTCGCGCGCCGAGCTTTCCAAAGCGCAGACCCGGCCTGTTCGATGGGCCACGCAAGGGTGGGGTAGTCCGCTGACCTCATCGAGGCCGCATTGGGTTTCGTTTTCGCAAGAAGCACAGATCGGTCGAGCTCGACGACAGGCGCCTTCCTCGCAGCGCTCACCGCTTTGACAATGAAAGTCCTGATCGCAAGCGCTCGCCTCGATGCATTCGCCCAGTTCATCGCAGCGCGTACCGGCTGGGCATTCATCATCGTAGCGGCAGCTTTGACTCGTTTGGTCGCCCAATGCGTTGCCGGTATCGGCGCCTGGGTTCGTCCCACCATCGGCGCCATCTTGAGGCGTTGAGCAAGCGATAAAAGCGAGAATCCAAAGCGACCGCATACTTACTCCCTTGCCACAGCGTTACGGCGCTCTTACCCAGAAACACCATGCATCCGAAGAACATCTTCCAACTTAGGCCAATGGCCACTTTTCTGGGCGCGCTGCTGCTCTTTAGCGGCCCCTGCCAGTTGCTCGACACCTGGGCCGCCAAGCGCACCAACAGCCGTCTTATCGAGAGCGGCGTCGAGCGTATGGCCACCGTGGTGGCGCTTAGCGGAGGGCCGCGTATCGCCGCCAAACGTGCGAAAACCGGAAGCGAGAGTTGTCGCTGGGAAGTTGAATTTCAAGAGGTTCGTTGCGTCGAAATCTTCGCCCTCCCCTGTCCTAAAGGCATCACCGAAACACCCGTTATTTTCCTGCCCGATGATCCGCAAGTCTGTCGCGTGCTCAGTCGTAAGGCGGTTCTCGAGGACCCCAGGGGCAATTCGAAAAAGCGGCTTCCGTGGCTGCTAACCCTAGGCGGTATCCTGCTGATTGCCGTGGCACGCAGCCGTTTTTTCTCAGCAAATTCCGTGGAGGTAAAGTGATGGGTCAACAGAGCGCTGTTTGCGAATTAAGAGTCTGTTCGCTTTGCCGGTCGCAGATGAGAGCTTGGACCGTGCCGTGCACAAAGCAGACCGCCAACTCCGACGAGGCTCTGACTGTGGCAGCAGGTGGCATGCTGAAGGCGGCTTGGTCGTGAGCTGGGTTTCATCGTTAGTGTCGCGCCACAGGGTGATTGAAAAGAAGCGTCATCATGCGCCTTGCGAGCGATTTTCGACTGTGGCAGCAGGGGATGCCCCTCGTAGTGGAGTTGTGAATGAGTCAGGAGACTTTGGACCTTTTTTCTCAGGTCGAAGCGGTCGAAGCGGTCGAAGAGGCTGAGCCGGTGGCCGTGACCGAAACCGAAACCGTTGCCGTGACGGAGTCCGAGATGGTGGCCGACACGCAGCCTGCTGCGGACCTTGAAACTGCCGCCGAGCTAGAGTTAGTATCCAAGGTTAAACCGCAGCGCCGCTCGAATGCGCGCGCTATGGCAAAAGGCCAGCGCGCTATTTCTATCTCTGAGTTCTTTACCAAGAACCGCCACCTCTTGGGTTTCGACAACCCCTCAAAGGCGCTTTTGACAGCGGTTCGTGAAGCGGTGGACAACGCCCTCGACGCTGCCGAAGAGGCGGGCATTTTACCTGATGTTACGGTCGAGATCAGCGCTGTCGAAGGTCATTCCGATCGCTATCGTTTGCTGGTTCGAGACCTTGGACCGGGCATTATCAAGCGTCAGATTGGTAAGATTTTCGGCAAGTTGCTCTACGGTTCAAAGTTCCACCGTCTCAAGCAGAGCCGCGGGCAACAGGGTATCGGAATTTCGGCAGCGGGTATGTACGCCCAGATCACCACCGGCCGGGACCTCGAGATCATCTCCAAAACCGGCGCTCGACGCCCGGCAAATCGAGTGATCATGCGCATCGACACCAAACTCAACGAACCCATGTTCAAAAGCGAAGAAGAGATCGAGTGGGAGTACGATCACGGCACCCAAATCGTCATGGTGATGGCCGCCGTTTTCAAAGGAGGAAAGCATGGCATCGGCGAGTTTCTCCGCCAAACTGCGCTGTCAAACCCCCATGCCCGTTTCGAGTTTCAACCGCCGCGAGGCGAGCGCATCTATTTTGAGCGTCAAGTCGACGAACTGCCCGCCGAGCCGGTGGAGATCCAGCCTCATCCGCACGGCGTCGAACTCGGTATTTTGATGCGCATGATGCACGACACCAAACTGCGCAACCTCACCGAATTTCTGTGCACCGAGTTTTGCCGGGTCAGCGAGCGCGTGGCCGAAGAGATGATCACGGATGCCGCCAAAATAATCCCGGATCGTCAACGAGCCCAACTTCTGCGCCGCAACCCCAAGCTGATGCAGCGCCACGAGGCCGAGGCCTTGTACGAGGTGATGCAGGCCACCAAGCTCATGTCTCCGCCCACCAATTGCCTGAGCCCGATCGGGCCCGAGGCCATGATGAAGGGCTTGTTTTCTCTCTTCGACCCGGGCGGTTACGACGAAGATGAGTTTTTCGTCACCAGCGAAACCCGCGCTCCGGCCGTTTATCGCGGCAACCCCTTTCAAGTCGAAGTCGGCATCGTTCACGGAAAAGGTCTGTTGGGTGATACTCAGGCCGAAGTCTTTCGCTTCGCCAATCGCGTGCCGCTGCAATATCAATTCGGCGCCTGCGCTGTGACCCGCGCCATCACCTCGATGAACTGGCGGCAATATCATCTGCAACAACCGCGCGGTGGCTTGCCGGTGGGGCCTATGGTGGTG